>NZ_JBXWKZ010000001.1:0-90085 GCF_058191515.1 Staphylococcus sp. CoH_129_LAB_1
ATTCAAAAAATTAAAATTGAACGGTTTAGTTAAGTAATGCTTATTTTATTTGTAAATGCTTGACTAATCGTAGGAAAGGAGTGTGACAGAATTTATTTTGAATTTGTCGTCCCTTGTTGTCCTCTGATAGAATTGAAGAATTTTGATACGAGTTCAATTTAATCACGGACTGTCAATATATTAAAATTGCCTAAGACAATTCGTTTTGTCCTAGGCTCTGTAAAAATGATTTATTCACTTCGATTAAGTTCATCTAAAAATTTTTCTTTTTTAACTTTGATAAATGTACCTTTCATGCCAAGCGATCGTGACTCTATCACTCCAGCACTTTCTAATTTACGTAACGCATTTACAATTACAGAACGAGTAATACCCACTCTATCTGCTACTTTAGATGCAATTAATAGTCCTTCATTACCACCAAGTTCTTCAAAGATATGTTCAATTGCTTCTTTTTCAGAATAAGATAATGAATTAATTGCCATTGTAATAGCTGCTTTATCACGGGCTTCTTTCTCAACTTCATTATGTTTCTCACGTAAAATTTCCATACCAATAACAGTAGCAGCGTATTCTCCAAGTACTAAATCATTTTCATTAAAGTCATCTGTTACTCTTCCTAAAATCAGTGTACCTAAACGTTCGCCACCACCTAAAATTGGGAAAATAGTTGTTTTACTATCAATAAATACTTCTCTATGTTCTGGAGGGAATACTGTCAATTCTGAATCAATATCAATATTTGCTTCAGTTTGTTGAACTTTCATAAGTAAATCAGTATATTCACTTGGAATATGTTTACTTTCAGTCAACATATTACTGATTCGTTCACTCTTTAAAAGTTCATTTAAACTTGAACCTAAAATTTTACCTCGTCGAGAAACGATGAAGACATTTGTAACAGTTACACTACTAATAGTTTGGGCAACATCTTTAAAGTCTACCGCAATGCCTTTATGTTTTTGTAATAATGTATTTAATTCTCTAGTTTTAGATAATAAGCTCATAAAATTTCTCCTTTATTTATATTATAAAATAAATGCACTTAAATCTTTGTTTGTTGAAATAGATTTCAACTTATCATCAACATACTGTGGTGTTATATCTACTACTGCATTTGGCATATTTGGTGCTTCAAAAGATAAATCCTCTAGCATTTTTTCTAAAATAGTGTGTAATCGACGTGCACCAATATTGTCTGTATCTTGATTCACTTGATATGCCATTTCAGCTAATCGTGTTACCGCTTCATCAGAGAAGTTTACAGTAACTTCTTCAGTTTTTAATAGTGCTTCATACTGCTTGATAAGAGATAACTTAGGTTCTGTCAATATTCTATAGAAATCATTGACAGTTAAACTTTCAAGTTCAACTCGAATTGGAAAACGCCCTTGTAACTCAGGAATCAAGTCACTTGGTTTAGAAACATGGAAAGCGCCAGCTCCAATAAATAGCATGTGCTCAGTATTTACAGTACCATACTTAGTTTGAATCATGCTACCTTCAAGGATTGGTAATATATCTCTTTGAACACCTTGTCTTGATACATCTTGACCACTATTAGAATTATTTGTAGCTACCTTATCAATTTCATCAATAAAGATAATTCCCATTTGTTCTGCTAATTCTAAAGCTTCTTGATTTGCAGTTTCTTGATCAATTAATTCATCTGCAAAATCATCAGTTAGTATTTTACGTGCTGTTTTTACTGGTACTTCTCTTTCAACTTTTCGTTTAGGCATCAATTGATTCATCATATCTTGCATTTGTTGATTTTGACTTGTACCTAACATTCCTAGTGCACCAGGGTCTTGTTCAACTTTAATTCTAACTTTTTCTTCTTCTAACTTACCAGCTAAAAGTTGTTGTCTTATCTCTGAACGTTTTGTTTTGATTTCTTCTGTAGGGGCTTCTTCTTCCTCATCGTTTTGATTAAAATTAGGAATAGCACCACCTAAAAGAGATTCAAGTGGATTATTATTTTGAGCTGCTTTTTTCTTCATACTAGGAACAAGCAATTTCACTAATTTTTCGTTAGCTTTTTGTATTGCTTCATCTTTAACTAATGCTTTCTTTTGCTCTTTTACGAGTCTTACTGACACATCCACTAAGTCTCTAACCATACTTTCTACATCGCGTCCGACATATCCAACTTCAGTAAATTTTGTAGCTTCCACTTTAATGAATGGCGCCCCTACGATTTTTGCCATACGGCGCGCAATTTCTGTTTTACCTACACCAGTTGGGCCAATCATTAAAATATTTTTTGGTGCGATTTCTTGTTTAGCTTCTTCATCAAGAAGACTTCTTCTGTACCTATTTCTTAAAGCGATTGCTACTTTGCGCTTTGCATCTTCTTGACCTACAATATATTCATCTAATTTAGATACGATATCTTTAGGTGTTAGTTTTATACCGTTTGCATCCATTTACTACTACCTCCAACTTAATGTATGTCCATATCAATTCATTTCCATATTATTTGTATTTGCTATTTATAAAGTCTCGACAATAATATTATCATTTGTAAATACACAAATATCTGAAGCGACTTTTAAGCTTTCGTATGCCATTTCTTTCGCAGTCATGTGAGAAGCATGACGTTTAAGTGCTCTTCCTGCACTTAATGCATAGTTCCCTCCTGAACCAATAGCAATTAAATCATCGTCAGGAGCAATGACTTCACCTGTACCACTTACAACTAGGATGCCATCTTTGTCCATTACGATAAGCATAGCTTCAAGTTGACGTAATTGCTTATCTCCACGCCATTCTTGAGCAAGTTCTACAGCAGCACGTTCTAAATTACCACTAAATTGTTGTAATTTAGTTTCAAATTTTTCAAATAACGTAAATGCGTCAGCTACGCTTCCTGCAAAGCCTGCCAAAACTTTACCTTCATATAAGCGTCTTACTTTTCTAGCTGTTTGCTTCATAATTACTTGTTCACCAAGTGTAACTTGGCCGTCTCCAGCCATTGCAGCTTCTCCATTGTGTCTTACAGCATATATCGTTGTAGCATGTAATGATGTCTTACTCATTTATTTACTCTCCTTTTTTGCTCGAGGATGTGCATTTAAATACACTTTACGCAATTGTTGATTAGATACATGTGTATACTTACCAGTTGTAGAAAGGTTAACATGTCCTAATAAAGATTGAACTGTTCTTAGATCTGCACCTTGATTCAACAGATGTGTAGCAAATGTATGTCTTAATTTATGAGGATGAATTTCTGTTACACCTGCTGTACGTTTTACTACATCATTGAGAAGATATCTAACGCCTCTCTCAGTAATTGGATCACCTTGCATATTAACAATTAAATAAGGATGGCTTTTACTTTTGAGTGGCTTAAATTCTTCTAAATATTGTTCAATACTTTGTCTGCAAAATTCTCCAAAAGGTACAAATCGTTCTTTATTTCCTTTACCCAGCACCTTTACTCCTGGTAGATTCATATCTAAATCTGTGAGCTTTATATTCACAAGTTCTGAAACACGAATACCTGTAGCATATAGTAATTCAATTACTACCCTATCTCTTAACCCTTTTTTCACGTCGCTAGAAACAGTATTAAATAATGCTTCCATCTCTTCTTCATAAAAAAACTGAGGAAGATATTGCTCTCTCTTAGGATGCACAAGTTGTATAAAGGGATTATTTACGGATACGTCTTGAGTCATCCAGAACTCATAAAATGTTCTTAATGTTGATATTTTTCTTGATACAGTAGTACGTTTCAAATTATTGGAATATAAATAACTTAAATAATTTCTTGCATCTTTATATTCAAACGTTTTTAAATTTAATAGTTCCTGTTCTAAGAACTGATTAAATTGAATTAAATCGTCATGATACGCTTTTAATGTATGGTCGGAGAAATTTCGTTCAACTTTAAGCATATTCAAAAATTTCTTTTGGATTTCTTCCACTAAAAATCCCCTCCATCATATGCATTGTAGCATATAAACCGAGGGGGACTAAAATAATTAGCTATAGAATTCAAAATCTTTTGAGAATTTATGAATAATTTAAATATTCTTAAAAAGTTTTAGTGTGATTTGATTTTATAAAGTTTTTTTGAAATTTTCTAAATAGTCTAGAGCACGATACGCCTGTGCCTCATAACGTTCTTTTTTATCTTTAATACGACGTTCAAGTGATGGCAATAAACCAAAGTTAGCATTCATTGGTTGGAAGTTTTTTTCATTTTTAGCATGAGAAATATAATAAGCCATACTACCTATCATTGTTTCTCTTGGGAAAATAACTTCTCCTTTTCCAAGTAACTTATGAGCTAAATTAATACCTGCTACAAGTCCACTTGCTGCACTTTCAACATATCCCTCTACACCTGTCATTTGTCCTGCAAATTGAATTCTATCATTATGAATTAATTCATATTTTTCATTTAAAACATCAGGTGAATTAATAAATGTGTTTCTATGCATAACACCATATCTAACAATATCAACGTTTTCCAAACCTGGAATTAATTGGATGACTTCTTTTTGAGCACCCCATTTTAAATGTGTTTGAAATCCAACAATATTGTAAAGTGTACCAGCTGCATCATCTTGACGTAATTGCACTACAGCATAAGGACGCTTACCAGTTTTAGGATCTTCTAAACCTACTGGTTTCATTGGACCAAATAATAATGTTTTGCGACCTCTACTAGCCATTACTTCAAATGGCATACATCCTTCAAAATACTTTTCTTTTTCAAATTCATTTACAGGTGCAACTTCTGCTTCTAAAACTGCATCATAAAATCGATTGAATTCTTCTTCAGTCATAGGACAATTTAGATATGCTGCTTCACCTTTATCGTAGCGTGATTTCAAATAGACTTTATCCATATCAATTGAATCTTTTTCAATGATTGGAGCTGCTGCATCATAGAAATATAGCTGATCCTTACCAGTAATCTCCACAATTTCTTTAGCCAAATTTTCAGTTGTTAACGGCCCAGTGGCAATGATTGTATGTCCTTCTGGAATACTATGAATTTCTTTATTCAAAACAGTTACATTAGGATGATTTTTCAATGTATCTGTAATATAACCAGCAAAGTCATGTCTATCTACTGCTAATGCACCACCAGCTGGAACTCTAGCTTTATCAGCAGCTGCAATAATTAACGAATCTAAACGTCGCATTTCTTCTTTAAGCACACCTACACCATTTGTTAATGCATTACCACGTAGTGAGTTAGAACATACTAACTCAGCAAATTTGTCTGTATGATGGGCAGGTGTTTGTTTAACAGGTCGCATTTCAATTAAGTTCACTTTAATACCACGTTCTGCTAATTGATAAGCTGCTTCTGAACCAGCTAATCCTGCGCCTATAACATTAACAGTTTGACTCATATACATTCTCCTTTAATAAAATTCTATTTTTGTATTTCTTCTTTATAATCACAATTTGAACAAATTACTTGAGAACTACGTCCTTTCTTATGCTCCATCAAGTAGTGATTACATTTTGGACAATCTCTTCCTATTGGTTTATCCCAAGAAATAAAGTCACACTCTGGATAATTTGAGCAACCATAAAATAATCTATTTTTCTTAGATTTTCTCTCAACTACGTCGCCATCTTTACATTTCGGACAAGTGACACCAATAGTTTTAACGATGGCCTTTGTATTACGACAATCAGGGAAATTAGAACACGCCATAAATTTACCATAACGTCCCATTTTTATCACCATAGGGGCGCCACATACTTCGCAATCTTCACCGGCTGGTTCATCTTTAATTTCAACTTTTTCCATTTCTTCTTCCGCACGAGCAACATCTAATTTAAAACTACCGTAGAAATTATCGATAACTTTTCTCCAACCGATATCGCCTTCTGCAATTTTATCAAGCAATGTTTCCATGTTGACAGTGAATTCAACGTCAATAATTTCTGGGAAGTAATCCTTAACTTGCTCATACACGATTTCCCCTAGTTCAGTTGGTACAAAACGTTTGCTTTCAAGTTTAACATAATTACGTTTTTGAATTGTGTCGATGGTTGGAGCATATGTTGAAGGTCTACCAATTTTTAATTCTTCTAATGTCTTAACTAATCTTGCCTCTGTGTAACGTGGAGGAGGTTGAGTGAAATGTTGTGTCGGTTCAATCTGAGTTGCTGTTACTTTATCACCTTGATTTAATTTTGGTAATTTATTCTCTTTATCATTATCTTTATCGTCTTTTGTTTCAACATACAATGTCATAAAGCCCTTAAATTTAATTGTTTGTCCATTTGCTCTAAATTTAATGTCATTTTGTGTCACATCTAAAGCCACAGTATCTAAAATTGCAGGAGCCATTTGACTTGCTACAAAACGCTCCCAAATCAATTTATACAAACGGTGTTGATCACGTGTTAAAAATGCTTTCATTTCGTCTGGTGTACGTAATGTACTTGTTGGACGAATAGCTTCATGGGCATCTTGATCCCCCTGTTTACCTTTTGCTTTACGATTTGAAACATAATCATTACCATATTTATCTGCAATATATGATTTTGCTTCATCTTTAGCAGTTTGTGAGATCCTTGTTGAATCTGTTCTCATATATGTGATTAAACCAACTGTACCTTGCCGTTTCAAATCGATACCTTCATATAATTGTTGCGCAAGCATCATCGTCTTACGTGCTTTAAAATTAAGTTTACGTGCTGCTTCTTGTTGTAACGTTGAAGTTGTAAACGGATTTGCAGGATATCTCGTTTTTTCTTTTTTATTCACATTAGTGATTTCAAATTCATCACCATTTAATTCAGATGTAATTTTTTCTACATCTTTTTTTGTTTTTAATTTATATGGTTTATTTTTATAATGTAAGAATTTAGCAGTGAACTTTGCTTTTTTATATCTAAATTCGCCTTCAATTGACCAATATTCTTCTGGTTTAAAATTACGTATCTCATTTTCACGATCAATAACTAATCTTAAAGCAACTGATTGTACACGACCTGCTGACAATCCTTTTTTTACTTTCTTCCATAGTACTGGAGAAATATTATAACCTACAAGTCTATCTAAAATACGACGCGCTTGTTGTGCATCAACTAAGTTCATTTCAATACCACGAGGATGTTTAAAACTTTCTTTTACTGCATCTTTTGTGATTTCATTAAATACAACTCTGTTTTCTTTTGATTCTTCAAGTTCTAAAATTTTTGATAAATGCCAAGCAATCGCTTCACCTTCGCGGTCAGGGTCACTAGCTAAGAAAACTTTTTTAGCTTTTTTTGCATATTTTTTTAAATCTTTAACAACAGGACCTTTACCTCGAATTGTTATATATTTTGGTTCATAGTTATCTTCTACGTCGACACCCATTTGACTTCTTGGTAAATCACGCACATGTCCCATAGAAGCAATAACTTTATATCGTTTACCTAAATATTTTTCAATGGTTTTCGCTTTTGCAGGCGACTCAACGATGACTAAATTATCTGCCAAAGTGAATTCCCCCTTGCTTTTTCAATTACTAAAGATAAATGATAAACGGTTGATTTTGATTTTGTCAATATTTAAATACATATAAACTTTTTTTGATGAAAATCCTTTGATTTTCTCAATTACTTTTACATATATTTAATTGTTAAAAAAACGATAGTCGCACAATATATCTTCTGCTTCTGAAACTATCATTGCCCCTTCTTGAGCTCGTAATAAATTACCTTTCGTCAAAGGATTAAACATAGATCCTGGAAGTACATAAACATTTCTATTTTGATCCAAAGCGCAATCTATTGTAATTTGGCTACCACTTTTAATTTTAGCTTCAGTAATTAATACACCTCGTGATAAACCACTTATAAGACGATTTCTTTCAGGAAATTGATATTTGTTTATTTTTGTGAATGGAGGATATTCACTTATGACTAAACCAGTTTCTTCAATTATATTACGTAACCTTCGTGTTTCTTTTGGATAATGATTTAAATGACCAAATCCTAGAACTGCAATAGTTGGAAGTTGATGTTTTAATGCGAAATGATGTGCTATGCTATCAGCACCTTTCGCTAAACCGGATACAATCGTTAGTGGAACATTTACAAACTGAGAAAATAGATAATCTAGTGCATATTTAGAATAATTTGTTGCCTCACGTGAACCCACGACACCTAAAGTATAAGTAGAAGTTAATGAATGTATATTTCCACGGTAAAATAATACAAAAGGATAGTCATAAATATTTTTAAGCAATGTAGGATATTGAGGAGAAAAAGAAGTAACATAGTTAACTTGATATTTAGATAGTTGCTTTTGAATATAATCATAAGAAATTTCTTGTAATTGAGTATAACGTTTCTTTTTTAAATATATACATTCCCATTCGTTAATCATTTCAAATTGATCATGTTCATTAACATCGAAAAATTTTGGAAATACATTGAGTAAGTGATGAATATGTTGGGTCGTATAACCTACCCATCTCATTTTTAATAGAATAAAATCATTCATTAAATAACTGGCTCCTTTTAACTTATTATATCGTGAATTTTCAAAAGTAAAATTTCATTTATAAGACAATTTTGATATATAAATGTAAGGAGTAATTGTATTAAATGATTATGTATTCTTTTTGACTTCATAATTATGAAAAGCACTAGGACATAGTTAAATAACTTAGGAATTTTTAGTATATTAGCAGTCGATGACTAAAATAAAAATGTGCTTATAACAAGACTTTTTCAATTTAGTCCCGGGGGCCCAACACAAAGATCTTTTTTTGAAAGTCTTTGTGTTGGGGTTCTTGGGGGTACACATTCAAAATAAATTCTATTCTCCTCTCTTCTCATTATTTATATCTATCTTTTGTGTTAGTATAGCTAAAATTTTATAGATACATTTATTATCGATATATAAAAAAACTGCCAACAAATTTCAATATTTGTTGACAGTTTAAATTCAATTATTAATTATAAAAATTATAGTGATTATCGCACTACTTCACTGTTAATAATTCTTCATAAATACCTGCTTCTTTTGCCGCTTCAATTAATGTCGTACCAATTTCTGATGGTGTATCTGCTGTTTTAACACCACATTCATTAAGTGTTTTAATTTTTTCTGTAGCAGTACCTTTACCACCTGAGATGATTGCACCTGCATGACCCATACGTTTTCCTGGAGGTGCTGTTTGTCCACCAACAAAACCAACGACTGGTTTAGTCATGTTTGCTTTAATCCATTCAGCTGCTTCTTCTTCAGCAGTACCACCGATTTCTCCAATCATAACTACAGCTTTTGTTTCTTCATCTTCATTAAATTCTTTAAGTACATCGATAAAATTTGTACCGTTAACTGGGTCGCCACCGATGCCTACTGCTGTAGTTTGACCAATACCTTCTTCAGTTAATTGATGCACTGCTTCATAAGTTAAAGTACCTGAACGAGATACAACGCCTACGTGTCCTTTTTTATGAATATAACCTGGCATAATACCAATTTTACATTCATCCGCAGTAATTACACCAGGACAGTTTGGTCCAACTAAACGTGTTTTTCTACCTTCTAAATAACGTTTCACTTTAATCATATCAACAACTGGGATATGTTCTGTAATACAAATGACCAAATCTAATTCTGCATCAGCTGCTTCTAAAATTGAATCTGCAGCAAATGGAGCTGGTACATAAACAACTGATACATTAGCACCTGTTTCTTTTTTTGCTTCAGCTACTGTATTATATACTGGCACACCTTCAACAACTTGCCCACCTTTACCTGGTGTTACCCCTGAGACAATTTGTGTGCCATAATCAAGCATTTGTTTTGTATGGAAAAGGGCAGTAGACCCTGTGATACCTTGTACCATTACTTTAGTATTTTTATCTATAAATACACCCATCTTAGTGTTCCCATCCTTTCCTTACGCTTCTTTAACAAGTTTAACAATTTTTTGTGCACCTTCAGCCATTGTTGCTGCTGGTTCAATTGCTAGACCTGATTCATTTAAAATTTCTTTACCACGTTTAACGTTTGTACCTTCTAAACGAACAACTAAAGGTAAAGTTAATTCGACTTCTTTAACTGCTGCTACAATACCTTCTGCAATAACATCACATTTCATAATTCCACCAAAGATATTTACAAAAATACCTTTAACATTCTCATCACCTAAGATAATTTTGAATGCTTCAGTTACTTTTTCTTTTGTAGCGCCGCCACCAACGTCTAGGAAGTTAGCTGGATTACCACCGAAATGATTGATTGTATCCATTGTAGCCATTGCTAATCCGGCACCATTTACCATACAACCAATATCACCATCTAAAGCAATATATGATAAATCATATTTAGATGCTTCAATTTCTTTTGGATCTTCTTCTTCTAAGTCACGTAATTCTAAAATATCTTTATGTCTGAATAATGCATTATCATCAAAATTTAATTTCGCATCTAAAGCTAAAACATCACCATTACCAGTTGTTACAAGTGGGTTGATTTCAACAATAGAGCAATCTTTTTCAACAAAAACATTATATAAAGAAAGTAAAAATTTCGCTGCTTTATTTAAAGATTCTTTTGGAATATTGATATTGAATGCAATGCGACGTGCTTGGAAAGGTGATAAACCTACCACTGGATCAATAGTTTCTTTAAAGATTTTTTCTGGAGTTTTAGCAGCAACTTCTTCAATTTCAGTACCGCCTTCTTCAGAAGCCATCAATGTAATACGATCAGTAGCACGATCAATTACAAATCCTACATAATATTCTTTTTGAATGTCACAACCTTCTTCAATATACAAGCGTTTAACTTCTTTACCTTCAGGTCCTGTTTGATGCGTTACTAATTGCTTACCTAATAATTCATTGGCATAAGTTTCAACTTCAGATAGTGATTTAGCAATTTTAACTCCACCTGCTTTACCTCTACCCCCAGCGTGAATTTGTGCTTTCACCACATAAACATCTGAATTTAATTCTTTCGCCTTTTCCACCGCTTCTTCAGCAGTAAATGCTACACGTCCTTCTGGAACAGCTACGCCCATAGAACGAAATATTTCTTTACCTTGATACTCGTGGATATTCATCTTCCATCCTCCTGTTTCTTAGGTTAAGTTCATTTTAATTATAAAAAATGTAAGCGCTATTGTAAACTGAAAGCGTTATCTTTTTTTGCAATAATTTTTAAATTCAAACAATTTAAAAATCTATTGTATCTATAACATTGATTTAACAGGCTCAAACGTTTTACGGTGATATGGTGTAACACCTAATTGTTTTAATCCTTGAAGATGTGATTTTGTGCCATATCCTACATTTTTTTCAAAATCATAACCAGGATATTTCAGTGCCACTTCCTTCATTAAACCATCTCTATATTCTTTTGCCATGATACTAGCAGCAGCAATAGAAACACTTTTAGCATCTCCCTTAATAATAGAACTTTGAGGAATTGTATTATCTAGTGTCATAGCATCAATAAGCAAATGATTAGGTTGTTGTTTCAATTGATTAATAGCTCGTTCCATAGCTAGTTTTGTTGCATTATAAATATTTAACTCATCAATTTCTTCAGCACATACTATTCCGTAAGCATAGTCAAAAACGCCTTCTTTCAATTGTTCGTTAAGTATTTTTCGTTTTGATGCTGAAATTTTCTTGGAATCATCTAATCCTAAATAATGATGTCCTTTATTTAAAATGACTGCACAAGCTACAACAGGCCCAGCAAGTGGGCCTCGACCTACTTCATCAATACCACATATTAATGCATTAGGATTGTTTTTTAATATTTCATTTTCATATTTATTCATTTGTTGATATTGTTCTTGTACTTCTTGATTTTTTAAAAGTTGTTTACGACGTCGTGCTATATTTTGCTGTACGCCTTTTCTTGTGTCACTTATTAAATCATGCTGTTCAAGTGCTTCAATTGAATCAATTGTGTCTAATAATGCTTTAATTTCTTTAATTGTTTGAGGCATGATTTAAGTCTCCTTTCATTTCTATATAAATATCAAAACAATAAGTTCCAATTTTAGCATTACGCACATCATTGATAATTAATTCGATGACAGCCTCGTAGTCAACTTCATTTCCTTTTTGTAGCAATCCACGTCTACGTCCAATTGCGTCAAACCATTCTAAAATGTCCGCATCAGTTTCTACATCAATATTGTAATGGTTCTTGAATCTTTCAACATCATGTTTAATTAAGAACTGTAAACCGTATATTGCAACTTCATCTAAGTGCACGATACTATCTTTAATGGCACCAGTAAGGCTTAGTTTTTTCCCTACAGTTTCATCTTCAAATTTAGGCCATAAAATTCCTGGCGTATCTAACAATTGTAATGATTTACCTACTTTAATCCATTGTTGTTGTTTCGTTACTCCCGGCTTATTTCCTGTTTGAGCAATATTTTTTTTCGCTAACTTATTAATTAATGTAGATTTTCCCACGTTTGGTATTCCAACAATCATGGCACGTATTGCTCTAGGCTTAAGTCCTTTTGCTTTTTCTTTCTCAAACTTTTCTTTAGTTGCTTCAATTGCAGCATTTTCTACGCCCTTTAAATTTTTGCCGTGTTTAGCATCAACTGCTACAGGATAAAATCCTTTATCAGTAAAGAAACGTTCCCACTTTTGCATTTCATTTAGATTTGCCATATCTTTCTTATTCAAAATAACTACACGTGGTTTTTGTTTAATAACATCATCAATCATTGGATTTCTTGAACTATACGGTATACGCGCGTCAACAAGTTCAAATACAACATCTACTTTCTTAAGTTGTTCTGTCACTTCTCTTTTAGCCTTTGCCATATGTCCTGGATACCATTGAATCACCATGATATTCACCTTACTTTCATAAAATTTATTTATTTTAACTATTCGATTATACTCAATGATTAAAATCTTCACTACTATTATCAATTCTATTATATTTTAACATTCTATTTCATATTCATTAAATTGCTACTAATATAATCAAATTTCTAGTTTTTTATAAAACATATAAATGCTTTTATTAAGAAGTTTAATAATCTACAATTTAGTATGTAGTAAATTTTTTAAATTATTACTCGTATATTCTAACTATAGAGGTTCAATATGAAGAAGTTTTTTACTTATCTAGGATTATTTATTGTATTGTCCATAATAGGTCATAGTTATGTCATTTATCGTTTTATTCACGATGGTATAGTTTTTACTGGCCCAAATGATGGAATGGAGCAAATGGTTCCAATTCAAATGTATTTATTTGATAAATGGAGTAGTGGCAATTTGTTTTATGCCACCGATTTTGGATTAGGTGGAGATTTCTTTACAGATCTTAGTTATTACTTCTCCACAAACATTTTATTTATAATAAATATAGTGTTTATTATATTTATTAAAATTTTTATTCCTTTACATACACAAGATATATTATTTTGGATGATTAATGCACTGGTTATGTCGATAATTAAAGCAACGATAGCTATGTATTGTACTTACTTATATAGTAAATACATTTCAAATAACACATGGTTAAGCATAGTTATATCATTCCTATTTGTTATGTCGCCTTTATATTATCGTTTTACAGTGTATTGGCCTTTTTTTAGTGATGTATTTATTTGGATGCCTTTATTATTACTATCTATTGAAAGAGTCTTGCAAAAACAGAAGTTTGGACTATTCATTGTTACTGTTTCATTAATACTAATTAATAACTTCTATTTTGCTTACTATCTTTGTTTAATAGGAGCAGGTTATATACTTATTCGAATAATATTTAGACATCCAAAAGATATTCTTTCAAGAAACAAAACATTTTTAACTTTAACCATTAGCGCTCTATTAGGTTTGGGAAATAGTGTATTTATCTTTTATCATGGTGCACAAAGCTTTTTAAATAACCGACGTGTATCTTTTTCGGGAGCTGTTAATACATTTGAGAAATTAGATATTAATACAAATGTTTTCTTTGATAATTATTTAATTGTATTATTATTTATTACCATTCAAGCTCTTTTAAGTTTTAAATTATATAAACATTATTATTATAGATTATTTGCTATTCTTACATTTATATTCATTATTTTTAGTTTCATACCTTTTGTTGACCAAGTATTTAATGGTTTTTCAGCGCCTCAAAAGCGTTGGCATTTCATTTTAGCTTTTAATTCCGCAGTATTAATCGGATTGTTTTTAAAATATTTCAGAACACTGACTATAAAATCTTATCTTATAAGTAATATTATTGCAGAAGTAGTTATATTTATAAGCGCTATTGTATATCACAAATTTTTAGCTTGGTTAATATTAGTCCCTATTGTGTCTACTATTGGACTCGTTGTTCTTATTATTAAACACCGCGAATATCGTTTTAAATTAAGTTATTTGTACAGTATTTCAATTATATTATTAAGTATCTTTGTCTCTATAGTATTTATTAAAAATCAAATTTACTATAAAGATCATACTGATCGTGGAAATACCTTTTATATTAATTCCAGTTTATATAGCTCAGACTTACAACGCGCTCTTGTCAAAGAAATGAATCAAAATAAGCATGACGATGAACGTATCGATTGGAGAGTTAACGAGCAAGATAATACACCGATGTATCAGCATTTTAAAGGATTAAGTTTGTATTCAAGTATTTTCCATCATAATATACTTGATTATTATTACGATGCTTTAAAAATTAATTTAGCTGAGGAATCATTGAGTAGATATCAATCAACGAATGGACGACAAAATATCGCGAGTCTATTTTCAGTGCGTTATATGATGTTAAAAAATTATCAAAATAATTTACCTTCTTACTTCAAAAAAATAAAATCAAGTGGACAATATGATATTTATGAAAATACCCTTAATTTGCCATCTGTTAAAGTAACTGACTCTATATACAATAGTAAAAGTTTAACGACTGCAATCGATAGAGAACGTGCAATGTTAAAAGGCGTTATTTTAAATGATGAAGGCACAAGTTATAAAGATAAAGCGCCTAATTTATTAAATCAATCAACACTGAGTTATAAAAATCTAAAACATTTACATGATAATATATATAAAGTCATTGGTGATAAAGGAGGAACATTAACGATACACTTACCTCAATCATTACGCCAAAAGTATGATGATTTTTACGTTACGATGAAAATAAAACGAGGTAACCCAGATAGCAATCACACAGTAGCTGTCAATAATTATGCTAATCATCGACTATTTAACAATTCCACTTATCGAACTGGTGTGGATACACAACTTTACCGAACACAACCAGATAATAAAGGGAATATTAATATTACCTTATCTCCTAAAGGAACGTTTTATTTAAATCTTCAACAACTAAATGGTGAAAACTATAAGACATTAAAACAAATGCATAAAAAAGGTGATTTTAATAATAAATACAAAGATATTAAAAATGGTGTTGAAATCAATTTAGCTAAACACAATAAAGGTATTGCTTCAATTAATATTCCTTATAGAGAAGGTATGCAAGCGTACGTTGATGGACAACGTATTAAACCTATAAAAGTTAATTACATGATGACAGGCGTTCCTGTTAATTCATCTGTAAAAAAAATAATTATTAAGTATCAACCGCCTTATTGGAATACTATGATTTTAGTCTCAATAATCAGTATAATTGTAAGTGTTGTATTTGTTAGACTTGTTAATACAAAAAGAGAAAGATGAGGAAAAACAAACATTGATTAGTAAAATTCGGTCCAATCGTTTATTGACCTTTTTATCTATATTTATAATTGCTAATATCATTTCTTTAGCAATCTATTATCCATTTATTCGAGATTATTTAAAAGAAGGGTTCATATTTAGTGGTTCTGGAGATGGTTTTAGACAAATGATGCCATTTCAAATGTACTTGTATGAGCATTACAGTAAGTTTAAAGGAGCGTATGATCAATCTTTTGGATTAGGTGGAGACTACATTAAGGGGCTAGCCTATTATTATTCTTTATCCCCTATAATGTGGGGTAACTTTTTTATCATTTGGCTAGGTCATTTTTTATTTCATTGGCAACCTAGCCATATCAATTTTTGGGCAAACAATCAATTGATAGTAGCCTATGTTAGAACGATAATTACAATTATTGTTGTATTTTACTATTTAAAATGGCTAAAGTTGAAAACAGCTCCATTATTTATTGCAACTATTTTATATGGTGCGTCAACTCTTATCCTCTACTATAACTATACATGGTCATTTTATGGAGATTTATTAATCCTATTACCTTTATCTTTATGGGGGATGGAACGTTTTTTCCAAGAAAGAAGAATAGGGTTATTTATCTTCTCAGTTGCAATCACCTTATTTTCAAATTTTTATTTCAGTTACTACCAAGCTATTGTACTTGGAATTTATTTTATATTAAGAGTGATATTTAAATACCGTAACGATATTGTTTCTAGATGGGAAAAATGTTATTTACTCATTATCGGTACAATACTTGCCCTTTTATCTAGTATTTTAGGTTTCTATACAGGTGTCTCTTCATTCTTAAACAATGATAGAGTCCAAAATAATGATTTTAACATTACCTTGTTTACAGATTTATCACAAAATAAATATCATATTTTTTCTGATGGCTTTTATATTACGGTTTCGATTATTGCATTAATGGCTTTATTTACATTTAAGTTATATCGTCATTATTACTATAAAATCTTTGCTTTTATCACATGGTTTTTACTTATTGGATCTTTATCTCAGTACTTTGATAGTGCATTTAATGGTTTTTCATTACCACAACGTCGATGGGTATACTTTTTATCTATGTCAACTAGTATCTTAATTGCATTATATATTCAGCACTTATCTGAACTTACATTAAAACAATATTTAATTGTAGCAATCCCTGTATTTATATTTGGTTTATGGCGCTATATATTTACAAGTGATTATGTCAATTGGATGATTGTACCATTATTTTTAATCATCGTTTTAACTTTTGTAGTATGGAAAAAACAATGGTTACATCAACCTTATTTGCTATTAGCTATTGTGTTAGTGTTCTTTGTACAACAAATTATTATGACACACGATTCACGTGCTCGTACTATTGATCCTTATGCAACTACTACGGAAACATTAACAGATTCAAGTTATTATAATCATACACTTGCTAAAACAATTAACAGTATTAAGAAACAAAAAGATAGTAAAGACCCATTCCATCGTATCGATTATATGTCAGCCTATGCGCTCAATTCACCGTTTATTTATCATTATAATGGTATTTCACTTTACTCAAGTATCTTTGATGGTGACATATTAAAATACTACGATAAAAAAATGCAAATTAATATGCCTGTTGATAAGAACAGTACCTATCGATACTTAGGGAACCGCGCAAATTTAGAAGCCATGTGGGATGTTCAAGATCGTTTCCGTCATCCTAATGATCTTAATATGCCTTATGGTTTTAAAAAAGTAGATACTATCAATAATGGTTCAGATAAATTAATTCATTCAAAAAATACTATTAATTATCCAGCCACTCATGTTACCAACAAGATTTTTAACAAACACGATCTCAAATCTCCATTAGATCGTGAGCAAGCTATGCTACAAGGTGTGGTATTCGAGGATGATTCACCAAAAGCGAATACTTCTTTCTCTAAAAATAAAAATCTATTAAGTGAAACACGCCAATCTACAAATAATGCTACATGGAAAGATAGAACTCATTTAAATGTAGAGAAAGATAATGGTGGCATTACATTGAGATTACCTAAAACTTTAGCTAATCAATTTAAAGACATGTATGTCGAAATGGATGTAGAATTGTTAGCTCCGGATATTGAGCATTCTGTTGGAATAAATGAATATGTTCAAAATCGCAATATGTTAAGTTATAAATATCGACGTTTTGTAACTCCTGTGACAATGAGAGTAAAAGCATCAGATCAGTTAAAGATTCATCTTACTAAAGGACATTATCGACTGTCTATTAAAGGTATCTATGGAGAAGACTATCATACATTACACCAAGCTTCTAAATCACTTAAACCTGTGTCTGTTTCACAATATAGACGTGGCTATACATTTACTAAACCTAAAGGAACTTCTGGATATTTAGTCGTGCCAATCGTCTATGCTAACGGTATGCATGCACGTGTTAATGATCGTGGAGTAGAAGTAAAACAAGCTAATGGCATTATGACAGCTATCCCAGTTAAGAAAAATGATACACACATCGAATTATCTTATACACCACCACATTTTTATTTATTATTAATTTTCAGCGTTATCGGAATAATATGCAGTATAGTATTTAGTAGATACTTAAAAAGAAAAGATTTATTAAAATAAAAAGCTTCCAATTCTTTCTTATAAAAAGAATTGGAAGCTTTTTTAAATGCGTATTAACTTACCCATTTTTTAGTGTGGTTTTCTATATACTGATTAGCGAATTTCTTGAATTCTTGCAGCTTTACCACGTAAACTACGTAAGTAGTATAATTTAGCACGACGTACTTTACCACGACGTTTAACTTCGATTTTTTCGATTTTTGGAGTGTGTAATGGGAATGTACGTTCCACACCTACACCTGAAGAAATTTTACGAACTGTGAAAGTTTCAGAAATTCCTCCACCACGGCGTTTAATTACAACACCTTCGAAAACTTGGACACGTTCACGTGAACCTTCGACGATACGTACGTGTACACGTAAAGTGTCACCAGTACGGAAAGTTGGTAAGTCTGTGCGTAATTGTGATTTGGTAACTGCTTCGATTAACTTATGATTACTCATTATTTATACTCTCCTTCAACCTATGTTCTTGCCTAGACATTCATATAGCAGCGGATCATAGTGATTTTTAGTGTCTTTTCACACTTGATATATAATAGCATACTGCTAGTTGTTTTTCAATTGGTTTTTATAGCTTTCTAAAAATTCTTTGTCTTTATCACTTAATTGGTACTTTTCTAGTAAATCTGGACGTTTATTCAAAGTACGTATTAATTTTTGTTCATGTCGCCATTTTTCTATATTCGCATGATTTCCAGATAATAATACATCAGGTACAATCATATCTTTATATTCTCTTGGACGTGTATACTGAGGGAATTCTAGTAAACCATCAGAGAAAGAGTCATCTTGATGAGACTGTTCATTTCCTAGTACTCCAGGAATTAATCTAACAATAGCATCAGTCATGGTCATAGCCGGTAGTTCTCCGCCAGTCAATACATAATCCCCCATTGAAATTTCATCGGTCACTAAATGTTCTCTAATTCTTTCGTCATATCCTTCATAATGTCCACAAATAAATACAATGTGTTCTGCTTCACTCAATTCTTCAGCGATTGTTTGAGAAAATGGTCTGCCTTGGGGACACATAAGTATGACACGCGTTTTATCAGTACGCTTTAAATCTTTCATCGCATTAAACACGGGTTCTGGTTTTAACACCATTCCTTGACCGCCACCATATGGATAATCATCTACTTGGTTATGTTTATTTTCAGCGTAATCTCTGAAGTTTACAGTATTAACTTCAATAATATTTTTGTCTTGCGCACGCTTTAAAATTGAATGATTTAGTACGCCGTCGAACATTTCTGGAAATAATGTTAGGTAATCTATTTTCATTATTCTAACAATCCTTCCATTGGCGTAATACGAATCGTTTTATTTTCAATATCTACTTCTTTAACGACATCTGCTATATATGGAATAAGATATTCTTTGTCACCTTTCACAACCCATACATCGTTGGCACCTGTTTCAAAAATGTTAATTACTCTTCCAATTGGTGTATCGACATTAAATACCGTACACCCAATAATATCAGAATAGTAATATTCATTTTCATTCAATTCAATATCCTCATGATTACGTTCTTGAAACAAGTAATCACCTTTATATTGTTCGACGTCATTAATATTATTGATGCCTTCAAATTTAAGCATGTAGAATCCTTTATGTATACGATAAGAGGTAATAGTCAATTCTATTTCATTATTATGATGATTCACGATAAGGACTTCTCCAGGTTGAAAACGTGTATCAGTAAAATCGGAATTAGACTTTACTTTTACTTCTCCTTTAATTCCATGCGTATTTACAATTTGCCCTACTTCTACTTGCATCCTTATCCTCCTTACATAGTCGTTTATTTATACATATTAACATGTTTCTTATATATAGTGAGTATTTAAATATAATAAAAGCCTGTGACATACCTTATGCCACAGACCTGTTATTATATGATATTCATATTAATATCAATTATTTTGAACGTTTTTGTTCATCAAATGTTTTTAAAATACCTTGTTTTGATAAGATATTGTGAACAGTATCAGTTGGTTTTGCACCGTCTTTTAACCATTTTAAAGCTAATTCTTCATCAATTTTAACTTCTGGTGCATTAACACTTGCTGGGTTGTAAGTACCGATTTGTTCGATGATACGACCATCACGTGGTGAACGCGCATCAGCTACAACGATACGATAGAATGGATTTCTTTTTGAACCTAAACGAGTTAAGCGAATTTTAACTGCCATGTATAAAACTCTCCTTTAAACTTTTTAATTTTTATTTTCTACAAGAAATAATAATAACAGGAACATCCAACTTTGTAAAGACTTTTTTCTTTACCAAATATAGATTTTTTAAAACTTGCATTGTCATACGTATGCTAATGCATATATATTCCTTTCCTTATTCGTGAAAAGAGTCTGGGACATAAAGTTGCTAGATAAGTGAAAAAAGACAAGTTCTATTGAAATAATATAGAACTTGTCTTTTTTATAAATTTTTGATTATTTTCAACTCGTTGGGTTGCTCGTTTTCTTATATTGAGTGCCATTAGTAGAGTAAGTAGAATCATGTTATATTCTTTATATATAAGGCACCTTGTTAATTTAGTTTAGTGGTTTTTATTAAATTATACGAAAGTCCCTTATTTTTTAAGTATTTCAATGTAAAATTACATATAAACACAAAGTATTTTGCCGAGACTCTTGAGGGAGTAGGACAGGCTGAAACTGTCCCATAAGAAAGCGAGCCAACAATACATAGTATTGTAAATAAAGAAGCCAGTAAATGAATTTATAATACACTCATTTACTGGCTATTTTGCTAGGAATTATGTCCCACAGTCTCTTCATTAATTCTGTTATTTAGAATGGTAAATTCATGCCTTTTAACATATTTTCCATTTGGCTACGTTTACCTTTTTTACCTTTACGACCATTACCCGTAAATTGTTTCATCATTTTTTTCATATCATTAAATTGCTTCATTAAGCGATTAACTTCTTGCAATGAACGACCTGAACCTTTTGCAATGCGTTTCTTTCTTGAAACATTTAAAATTGCCGGATCTTGTCTTTCATTAGGTGTCATTGATTGAATGATAGCTTTAATATGGTCAATTTGTTTATCACTCATATTTAGCTTATCTAGACCCTTCATTTTATTCATTCCTGGGATCATTTTCATAATATCATCCAGTGGTCCTAGATTCTTCACTTGATCCAATTGCTCTAAGAAGTCATCTAATGTGAATGAAGACTCACGCATTTTCTTCTCTAAATCTTTAGCTTTTTCTTGGTCTACATCTTGTTGCGCTTTTTCGATAAGACTTAATACGTCACCCATACCTAGTATACGAGATGCCATACGCTCTGGATGGAATAATTCTAAACCATCCATTTTTTCACTCATACCTACAAATTTGATTGGTTTATGTGTTACTGCACGAATAGATAGTGCAGCACCACCACGAGTATCTCCATCTAATTTAGTTAAAGTCACACCAGAGACATCTAATTGCTCATCGAATGATTGCGCAACATTCACAGCATCTTGTCCTGTCATCGCATCAACCACAAGCATAATTTCATCTGGTTTTGAGATTTCTTTAACATCAGTTAATTCACTCATTAATGCTTCATCAATGTGTAAACGTCCCGCAGTATCGATAATTACAAAGTCCAAATGTTCTTCTTTTGCATATCTTAATGCATTCTCTACAATTTGTTGCGGTTTAACTTGATCACCTTCACTATAAACAGGTACATCAAGTTGTTTACCTACTGTTTGTAACTGATTAATCGCAGCTGGACGATATACATCGGCTGCTACTAACATTGGTTTTTTATTATATTTTTTACGCATTAATAATGCCAATTTACCAGCAGTAGTTGTTTTACCTGCCCCTTGTAAACCAACCATCATTACAACTGTTGGTGGCTTATTAGCCATTTTAATAGATGTATTTTCTCCACCCATTAATTGTGTTAATTCATCTTGTACTATCTTTATAACTTGTTGTCCAGGCGTTAACGACTGCATTACGTCTGACCCCAAAGCACGTTCAGAAACTGTTTTAACAAAGTCTTTAACTACCTTGAAGTTAACATCGGCTTCTAACAATGCTAGTCTAACTTCACGCATCATTGTTTTAATATCCGCTTCTGTTACTTTACCTTTACCACGAATTTTTTGCATCGTAGCTTGTAAACGATCGGATAATCCTTCAAATGCCATATTAACAACCTCCTTATAAATTATTCTAGTTCTTCTAATTCTTGTATTAAATGTTGCAATTTTTTTGTATCATAAATGGATTGTTTCATTTCGTTATAAATCTTTTGACGTTGTTCAAATTTCTCATATAACTTTAATTTATTTTCATAATCTTCTACTAAATCGCCAGTTCTTCTTATATTATCATAAACCGCTTGTCTACTCACTTTAAATGTTTCAGCAATTTCACTTAATGAATAATCCTTTAGATAAAATAATTCAAGATAGTTTTTTTGTTTTTCAGTAAGTAAAGAATGATAAAAATCAAATAGATAATTCATTCTTAACGTTTTAACTAAGTCATTTTTCCCCATTTTGGTATTCCTCATTATTATCTACTAAGTTTTGGACTTCATCAGGGATATTATCATTTTGCTCAATCATATCAGCAAATAATCCATATACATAACTTTCAGGATTAAATGGTTGTAAATCATCTAGTTTTTCACCTAGACCAACGTATTTTACTGGAATATGCAATTCGTTTCTAATAGCAAGGACAATACCACCTTTTGCTGTACCATCTAATTTGGTAAGAACAATACCTGAAACATTGGTTACTTCTTTAAATGACCGCGCTTGTGATAATGCATTTTGACCAGTTGTTGCGTCTAAACATAATAATGCTTCATGTGGCGCATCTGGAACAGCACGACTAATGACACGTTTCATTTTATCTAATTCTTGCATTAAGTTCGATTTATTTTGTAAACGACCTGCTGTATCACAGATTAAAATATCTATACCTTTATTTTTAGCCGCATTAATCGCATCATAAACGACTGCTGCAGGATCAGAACCTTCGTTTTGTCTGATTACCTCTACGCCTACACGATCGCCCCAAACTTGTAATTGCTCAATTGCACCCGCTCTGAAAGTATCACCAGCAGCCAACATAACTTTTTTACCTTCCATTTTATAGCGATGTGCCAATTTACCAATCGTTGTAGTTTTACCTACACCATTAACTCCAACCATTAAAATGATATTTAAACGACCATCTTCGATATTCATTGCTTCTGAATGATCGTCTTCTTGATGATATATTTCTACAATTTTTTCAACAATAACTTCTCTTAAATTTTCAGTTTCCTTGATATTACGACGTTGTGCTTCTGTACGTAATTCTTCAGTTAATTGCATGACAGTATTAAAACCAACATCTGCAGTAATCAGCATTTCTTCTAAAGCTTCGAAGAAATCTTCATCAACGGTTCTATAACGTGCAATCAAGTTATTAAGTTGCTCTTGGAAGTTTTCTCTTGATTTTTCTAAACCTGCTTTAAATTTCGCTCCCATTTTTTGAGCTTCAATTTCTTCAAAATCTTCAATCGAGATTAATCCATCTTCATCGAAGTCAGCTTCACTTAATTTACGTGGTTTTTTCTTTTTAGGAGCAGATTCTTCATTTTCTTGAACAGTCTCTTTTGTTGATGATTGATCTAATTCATCATCTTCTGTCAATTCTTTTTCAATATCTTCAGTCGACTTTGTAGAAAATTTGTCTTTTAGCCGTTTAAAAAAACTCATGCGTTTTCCTCCTTCATAACCTCATCTATTGTATTTAAATTTACACTTACTAATTTTGAAACACCTGACTCTTGCATTGTAACACCATACAAGCGATCCGAGTACTCCATGGTACCTTTTCTATGCGTAATTACGATAAACTGTGTTTTTTCTGATAAATCACTTAAAAATTGTGCATAACGAATAACATTAGCTTCATCCAAAGCGGCTTCTACTTCGTCTAGTATAACAAATGGTGCTGACCTTACCTTTAAGATAGCAAATAGCAATGCAATGGCACTTAATGCGCGTTCACCACCACTTAATAAAGATAAATTTTGCAATTTTTTACCTGGTGGTTGAACAATAATATCTACCCCTGCAGATAAGTAATCATCATCCGTAAGCTCTAATTTAGCATGTCCACCACCAAAAAGTGATTGGAAGACAGTTGTGAAATAATCTTGTACTTCAAGAAAAGTAGCTTTAAAGCGATCTTTTACTTCTTGATCCATTTCATCAATAATTTGTTCTAAGGTTTGTTTTGCTTCTCTTAAATCATTTCTTTGCTCATTTAAAAAAGTATAACGTTCATTTAATTCTTCAAATTGTTCAATTGCATTAATATTAACTGGACCTAATTCTTCAATTGACATCTTAGTTAATTTTACTTTTTTTCTTAATGATTCTATTGGAACATCAGATTGATAAGTTTCTCTCGCACGTTCAAGCGTAAGATGATACATTTCATTTAAATGATTCATTGCATGGTTAATAAGAACATCTAATTTAGATTGTTGGGCCTTAATATCTTGATAAAAACTTTCAATTGATATTAAATCTTGATGGCATTGTTCGAGTTTATACTCATGAATTTCAATATCTTCATTTACAGAGTCTTTTTGTTCTTTTAAAACATCGAGATTTCGTTTTAACTTATCACGTTGAGACGCTTTATCTTGGATATTGGATTGAAGCTGTTGAAATGCTTTTTCGCCCATCATATCATCAGAATTAAATAATTCTATTTTCTCTTTAGTTGCTATGATTTGTTGATTAATATGTGCAAGTTGTTTATCTATTCTTTCCAGTGACATTGTTTGATGACTTATTTTTTCCCTAACAACTGCAACATCAGAGCGTTTTTGATTTAATTGTTTTTCAACTTGCGATACATTTTCTTTACCCTCTTTAGAAAGTTTTGAATATACCTCTATGTCATTTTCTAGTTTTTTTAGTTGCTCTTGAATTTCAGATAAACGCGATTGTTGTTGTTTCAGTGTGTAACGACTTTTTTCATTTTGATAACCATCGTTTTTCTCAAATTCAAATTCTTCATGTTCACTTTTTATATGCGTTTCTTGTTTTTTCAATCGATCTAAAGTCAATGTTTCTTCGTGAGCAGTTGTTTTTAAATGATTATATTGTTGACTTAAATCTACATATTTATTACTTAATGTTTCAACTTCATCCTTTTGCTTTTGCAATCGATGCTCAAACTCTTTTGTTTGCGTCTCGTAATCTTGTAATTGTGATTTCATTGTTACCAATTCATCTTTTTTTGCTAAGATACTTTTTGATTGACGCATTCCGCCACCAGTCATTGATCCTCCTGGATTCACGAGGTCCCCTTCTAAGGTAACAATTCGTGCTTTATATTGAATCGCTCTTGCAAGTTCATTCGCAATTTTAAGATTCTCCACAATAATTGTAGTACCCATCAAGTTATCTATAACAGCTTGATACGTTTGATTAACTTCAACCGCTTCAGATGCAATATTAATAAAACCATCAAAATTTCGAGCTACATTTTGAATATTATGAGGTAAACTTCTTGCTCTAATGACATTTAACGGTAAAAATGTGGCTCTTCCTAAACCTTGTTGTTTTAAAAATTTTATCGCTTGGCGACCATCTTTTTCACTATTTACAATAATATGCTGTAATGAGGCTCCTAACGCTGTTTCAATCGCTTGTGTCAATTTTGAAGGTACTTTGATGACTTCAGCTACTGCATCGTGAATACCACTTAAAGTATGCTCTTTTGCCTTTAATATATGTTTTACTCCATTAAAAAAGTAGGCGTAGTCTTCTGCTTGTGTTTCTAAACTTTCCATACGCACACGCATTTTATCAGTATATCGATAGGCTTGATATAACTTATCTTCATATGTCGCTTCTATGTGTTTCGCTTCAGATAAACGATGTTCAACATCACGTATTTCTCTTTCTGTCACATTCATTTTTTGTGACGTCGTAGTATGTGCTTCTTCTGTTTGATGAATATCACTTTGAATCTGTTTAAGTTGATCAAATACTTCTATTAATCTTGCATCAAGACGTATTTTTTTGTTTTCATTTTCTTGAATTGTACGTTCTAAAAAACGAATATCGTTATTTACTTCTGATTGCTCAGACATTAATTCATAATACTCATTTTTAATAGTTTCTAATTTTTCATCATGTTGTTCATCTGTAAGATTTAGTTTTGATTCTAAATGTCTAATTTCTTTATTAAGTGATTTTTGTTGTTCTTTAAGCTTAGAAACTTGTTCTACAGAATTTTTTCTTTCATTTTGAACATTCTTTAATTCATACTGTAAATTATCTAATTCTTCTTCAAAACGTGCATTCGTTTCTGATTGATTTTTTTTTCGCTCTTCAAGTACATTTAATTTTCCAGTAAATTTTTCATATTCTTCAGTTGTAGTAATTAAATCTATATTAGCGTGTTCGATATCTTTTTCAATTTTTTGGCGTTGTGCTTTTTGTTTTTGTAAATATTGATTAAATTGAGCTTTTTGACCTTCTTTTTCAGCTTGTTGACTTTTCAGATGATTCAATCGTTCATCTAGTCGACGATTATCTTCATCGTATTGATTAATGTCGTGTACGGTCACGACAACATCGCTATGCTTCATCTCTTTTGATAATTGTAAGTATTCTTTAGCAATAGATGCTTCTGCCTTTAAAGGTTCTACACGCCCTTCTAAATCATATAAAATATCCTCTACTCGAGACAGATTATCTTCTGTGTGACCTAGCTTTTGTAAAGATTCAGTTTTTCTTTTTTTATACTTTAAAACACCTGCTGATTCTTCTATAATTTGACGTCGGTCAACAGGTTTAGCGTTTAAAATTTCATCTACTCTACCTTGTGAGATAATGCTAAATGCTTCTTTTCCTAGACCAGAATCTAAAAATAACTCTGTTATATCGCGTAGGCGTGCCCTTTCATTATTTAAATAATATTCACTTTCTCCACTACGATAAAGACGACGTGTTACAACAACATCATCAGCATCAATCTGCAACTCTCTTGTAAAATTATCTAATTTTAATTGTACTTCTGCATAATTTTGTGCCTGACGATGTTCTGCTCCTGAGAAAATAATGTCTTCCATTTTAGAACCACGAAGCGACTTAGCGGATTGTTCTCCTAAAACCCATTTAATAGCATCAGTAATATTACTTTTGCCACTACCATTTGGGCCAACGATTGCTGTCACACCTTTATCAAACTGTACATTCGTTCGATCTGCAAATGACTTAAAACCAATAGTATCTATAGATTTCAAATAAACCATACTCTTCTCCTTAATTCATTCATACTCATTCTTGTTGAAAAGAAGATAATATATGAAATACGTTCATTATTATTTGTTCTCATCTCTTAACATATGATAAGCACTTTCAGCTGCTTTTTGTTCAGACTCTTTTTTTGTTCTACCTTGTCCTTTTGCGATCGCTTTATTTTCTAAAATCAATTCAGATGTAAATAAACGATGGTGTGCTGGACCTTCTTCTTTAATTAAACGATACGTCACATCACCTTTACTTTGACTATGAATATATTCTTGGAATTGTGTTTTAAAATCGACTACACCAATTAATTCATTGTGTTCTACGTACGGAAAAATGACTTTTTGAGCAAATTTCCATACTACTTCTAATCCTTGATCTAAGTATAAAGCCCCAATAAACGCTTCAAAAGCATCTGATACTAATGAAGGCCTTGTTCTACCACCTGTTTTTTCTTCACCTTTTCCAAGTAAAATTAATTGATTTAATTCAATTTTATTTGCAAATATTACAAGTGAAGGTTCACATACTATTGTTGCTCTCATTTTAGTTAAATTTCCTTCAGGTAAATTAGGATATTTATCAAAAAGATAACGTGAAACCGTCAATTCTAATACCGCATCTCCTAAAAATTCTAAACGCTCATTATGAGCTAATCGATCCATATTAAAATCATTAATAAAGCTAGAGTGTGAAAATGCTTGTTGATACACATCTAATTGAGTATAACTAAGGCCAAGCATCTTCATTTTTTTATCAAATTTATATTTAAAGTCATTGAGCATTTCTGATTGTTTCGGATGCATTGTTTATAACCCTCCATTCATGTTATTGATGTCTTATGAAAAAAATCTGAGCCATCTTGACGACGACTCAGATGTAAGTTTTTATTTTTCAAGACTATTGATGTATTTAACTGCGTCACCAACAGTGTTGATTTTTTCAGCTTCTTCATCAGGAATTTCAGTACCAAATTCGTCTTCTAATTCCATTACTAATTCAGCGATATCAAGTGAGTCAGCGCCTAAATCATCTTTGAAAGATGCATCTTCTGTTACTTTATCAGCGTCAACACCTAAACGATCAACGATGATATCTTTTACTTTATCGAAGTTTTCCACGTCGATTCACCTCCTTTAAAATTGTCTATCCATAGACTATTATATTTTCCCATTTTAAGGGCTAAAACACAAGTATTTATTAAAAGGATATAATGACTATTTATCTCTTTAAACACATTGTGTGCATATATTACATATACATGCCACCATTGACTGATAATGTTTGACCTGTAATATATTTCGCACGATCAGATGCTAAAAATGACACCGCATAAGCAATATCTTTATCTTCTCCAAAACGTGATAATGGAATTTGTTCTAACATTTGTGATTTGAGATTATCATTTAATGCATTTGTCATATCTGAGACGATAAATCCAGGTGCGACTGCATTCACAGTGATGCCACGTGAAGCAAGCTCACGTGCGCTTGATTTTGTTAGTCCTTCAATACCAGCTTTTGTTGCAACATAGTTAGCTTGTCCAGGATTACCCATTGCCGCTACAATACTAGATAAATTGATAATAGCTCCACTACGTTGACGTAACATTTGTGGAGTAGCTTTTTGAATACAATTAAATGTACCTTTTAAGTTAGTATTAATAACGTCATCCCATTCTTGCTCTTTCATACGCATCAATAAATTATCTTTCGTAATACCTGCGTTATTTACAAGAACATCTAAAGAACCAAATTGACTGACAACTTCTTTAATCATTGCTTTGACTTCGTCACCTTCAGCAACATTTGCTTGTATTGCAAAACTTTCAACGCCTTTTTCTTTGATTTCTTTAACTACTGCTTCCGCTTTTTCTTTATTACCAGCGTAATTAACTGCTACATTGAATCCATCTTCTGCCAATTGTAATGCAATACTACGTCCAATACCTCTAGAAGCTCCAGTTACTAATGCACTTTTAGTCATTTTCATTCCATCCTTTCACATCTTCTAATGTTTGAATTGATGTAATTTTAACATCTCGATTAATTTTTTTAATTAAACCAGATAATACTTTACCAGGTCCAATTTCAATAAAATGATCCACGCCTTGATCTATTAACCACTCTGTAGATTTAATAAATTGTACTGGTGAATATAGTTGTTTCACCATATTTTGTTTAATAATGTCTGCTTTTGTTTCTCCTTGAGCATTATAGTTTTGTACGATAGGAAATTGCGCATCATTCCAAGTAAATTGATCAATAAACGAAGCAAAATCTTCTTCAATTACTTGCATCATTGAAGAATGGAATGGTCCCGATACCGCTAAAGGAATCACGCGTTTCGCACCTAAAGTTTTTCCTTCTTCAGTTAATTTATCAATCAACGCTTTATGACCAGATACAACAATTTGACCTGGCGCATTAATATTAGCAGGTTCAATTAATTGATCTCCAAATGAAATTTCTTTACAAATTCCATCTACTTCTTCATAACTTAATCCTAAAACAGCAGCCATACTTCCTACACCGTTTGGAAAAGCTTGAGTCATTAATTGACCACGCTTATGTACAATTTTCACTGCATCTTCAAATTTTAGTACTCCAGCAGCTACGAGACTTGAATATTCACCAAGACTATGACCCATTGTATAATCAGCATCTATATGGTTCAATGCTTTTAATAATGCAATACTGTGTGTTAACAATGCAGGTTGAGTGTTCTCGGTTTCTCCTAATTTTTCATCTTTATCCGTAAACATCGTTTCTAACAAATCGAAATCAACAGTTGCTTGTGCTGATTCTAAAATAGAAGTTGCATCTTCATTAACATTATATAAATCTTTAGCCATTCCTACTTTTTGTGCACCTTGTCCAGGAAAAACAATTGCAGTTTTACTCATTTTCACTACCCACCGTTTCTCTCATAATTTTTACTATTTGTTCATCACCAGCAATTTTAGCTTGTCGAATTGCAGAATAAAATGCACGTGCATTTGAACCACCATGTGCTTTTACTACAGTACCATCTAATCCCAAAAGAACAGAACCGCCATATTCTGCATAATCTAATTTTTTGGCAAACTTACTGATGTCTTTTTTCAATATTGCTGCGGCAAGTTTATTTTTTAAATTAGACAGTAGCGTGCCTTTTAACATTTTTCCGATTGATTTAGCAGTACCTTCAATATTTTTTAGAACCATATTTCCAGTATAACCGTCAGTGACTACTACGTCTGTGTCACCTTCCATCAATGTCTTAGCCTCAATATTTCCATTAAATCGGATAGTAGATTCATCTTTTAATAATTGATATGTTTTTTTAGTTAAAGCATTCCCTTTCGCTGGTTCAGTTCCAATATTCAACAATGATATTTTGGGTTGTTGAATACCTCTAATTTTTTGAGCGTAAATATTACCAAGTTGTGCATATTGCAATAAGTGGTCAGGCTTAGCATCTGCATTTGCTCCAACATCTAAAAAGACAAATCCTTTACCATCAATAGTAGGTAATGTTACAACTAGTGCTGGTCTAGCTACCCCCTTAATACGGCCGACGATAAATAGCCCTGCTGACATTAAAGCGCCTGTATTACCCGCAGACACACAACCATCTGCTTCACCAGATTTAACCGCTTCTGCCATACGCACCATTGAGCTATCCTTTTTTCTTTTAATTGCACGTACAGGTTCATCTTCCATCTCAATTTTTTCTGAACAATGTCGAAACTCTATACGTTCATGATTTAACGTATAATGTTTTTCATCACCAAATAGAATAATTTCTAAATCTTTAAAATCATTGATTGCTTTTTCTACAGCTTCTAATACGATTTCTGGTGCATTGTCGCCACCCATCATATCTACAGCAATTTTAACCATGGTTTTCATCCTCACTTATATAAAACATTTTAAATATTCCTGTAAAAACTAGTGTATCTTTTACAAAAGATTCGACTTTTATATCATAATGTTGATTTGTTCTATTGATTACGGTTGCCTCTGCCCTAACATTATCATGCAATTTTACTTTTTCAATAAATTTCAAATTACTTTCTTGAGTTAAAACAGTAGAATTATGTATAAGGGCTACACATAATGAATTAGCTTGAGCAAATAAAATATGCCCCCGCGCAATAAGTGTTTTTTGAAACACATACTCTTCTGTAATTTCTATAATAGATTGAGCAGAATGATTAGGTTTAACCTGAATAAGATCTCCAATCACTTCATTAGCTTCCAATCCTTTAATGTATTCATAATTTTGTTTAGCTACAGATTTAATACGTTTACGTAATTCAGGAATATTAAGATGTGTGCGATCTAGACGGATAGTTTGAATGCTTACGTTGAATAATTCACACAATTCATTATCCGTAATAAAGGGGTTTTCATTAATCGCCTTCTTAATCTCATGACGACGTTCTGTTTTTTTTAACTTCATATTTTTCTCCCCTTTAAATATTTTAGTACCAAGTCTTAATCATTCCTCACATATCATAACACTTTCTATTTATTATCCTCAACAAATAATACATTTTCATTTAATAAATAATTCAATTAATTAAATTTTAGTGTAATGACTAGTCAAAACTCATATTAAGTAAATGATCATTGATAAATGTTCTTAAACGTTCATATTTTTCAGTAAAAAATTCTCCTGATTGAATTAGTTCTGATGCTTCATACCGTGCTACTTCTAACATGCGATAATCTTCTACTATATTAGCAACCATAAAATCTGGTAAACCGCTTTGTTTAACTCCAAAGAAATCACCAGGACCTCTCATTTCTAAGTCGCGTTCACTTAATTCAAAGCCATCTGTAGTTTGTGTCATAATCGTCATTCTTTCTATACCTGTTTCTGTTTTAGGTGATGAAATTAATACACAGTAACTTTGATGTTCACCTCGTCCAACACGACCTCTAAGTTGATGTAATGTGGATAATCCAAATCGATCAGCATCATAAATCATCATAAATGTAGCATTAGGAACATTTACGCCTACTTCAACTACAGTTGTAGATACTAAGATATCAATATCATGATTACTAAAACGAGCCATTACATCATCTTTTTCGTCTGCAGACATTTTCCCATGTAATAATCCTACATGTGTTTTACCATAAAACTCTTGTAATGACTCAAAAAGCTCAACAACATTTTGCACATCTTCTAGATGTTCAGAACTTTCAATTAATGGACAAATCACATAGGCTTGACGTCCGTTTTTTAGTTCACTTGTCATTTGAGCTAACACTTGTTCATATTGTTCATGTTTCGCCCAATGCGTAATAATAGGCTTTCGACCTTTAGGTAATTGCTTAATTGACGATACATCCATTTCTCCAAATACTGAAATAGCTAACGTTCTTGGTATAGGGGTCGCGGTCATAAATAATACGTTAGTCATAGCACCTTTTTCTCTTAGCAATTGACGTTGATTCACACCAAAACGATGTTGTTCATCAGTGATAACTAACCCCACATTTTTAAACTGTACATCGTCTTGAATCAATGCATGCGTACCAATTAAACAATCTATTGTTCCATTCTCTAATTGTTCTAATAATACACGTCTTTTTTTTCCTTTTACCGATCCAGTTAATAAAGCAACATTCATATAATCACCGAAAAGTTCTGTTAAGCTATTCGCGTGTTGTTCAGCCAAAATTTCTGTAGGTACCATCAGTGCAGATTGATATCCAGCAGTTTTGAGTGCATACATACAAATTGCCGCTACAACTGTTTTACCTGAACCAACATCACCTTGTAATAAACGGTGCATGCGTATTGGAGCCTTCAAATCTCTAAATATTTCATTAACGCTCAATTTCTGTGCATCTGTTAATTCAAAAGGTAACGACTGAATAAATGACTTCACTTTATTAATATCATAATTGATTTCGATGGCTTCATCCGAAGATTTTTCTAAGCGATTTAACCATTGCATACGTAGCTCAAACATAAATAATTCAGTAAAAGCATATGTACGTCTCGCTCGCATAAGATCTTGCTTATTTTTAGGTAGATGCAACGTTTTAATAGTATCATCTAATAATTCCAATTTATACTTTTGTCTTAGTTCATCTGTAATCCATTCATGTATAGTCACATCATTAAGGGACTGGTGAATCATATCACGCATCTGTTTTTGTTTAATACCTTCTTTAAGTCGATACACTGGTTCTAATCTTACTTCTTCAGTAGAAGAATGAATGTCATTAAAAATAATACGATTTCCATTGATTTCCTGTTTAGCACGATTCCATTTCCCTTTTATTGTCACTGTTTGATTTAACTCAATTTTCTTTTTTAAATACGGTTGATTGAAGAACACGCATTTAACTGCGATATTATCAATCATTAAATGAACAGTTAATTTTGATTTATTTCGTCCAAAAAAAGCTACAGTGGGTACAGAATAAATTTCTCCTACTACTGTCACAGTCGATTGGTCTTCAGCTAAATTTAAATCTACGACGGTATTATCCTCATAACGTGTTGGTAAATACAACACTAAATCTTCTATTGTATGAATATTTAATTCATGTAGTAAGGCAATTCTCCTTGGTCCAAGACCTTTAATAGATTGAAGCGGATATGGACTTTCAATTAAACTAACTTTCGACATTATTTCTCACCTAATATTTTTAATCTTATTTATATTTTATCACGTTTGTTATAAAAATTTAGTGATACAATCTTACTATAGTTGGTAGACAAATGAACATAACCAAAATCATTTAAATGCACACTATTTACTTTTAACAATACTTCGAAAGAGAGTGTACAATGTTTCAATCTATTTTACATGTTTTTTATTAGCTCTTGGACTTCTTTTACCTTTAGGTGCATAAAATATTTTTGTGTTTAATCAAGGTGCAAATCAAAAACGTTTTATACATACATTACCAGTTATTATTACTGCTGGATTGTGCGACACTTTTTTTATTACTCTTGCAGTATTAGGTGTTTCCTTAATTATTAACTCTTTGCCTACTTTACAGCTTATTATTGATAGCATTGGCCTTCTTTTTTTAATATATATCGCTTGGCTGGCATGAAAAACCTAGTACAGTTAAAACTTATAAGTCTATGAGTGCTTTTATCTATCTCTCTTCTCAATCCACATGCAATAATAGATACTATTATGGTTATTGGTACAAATGCTTCTATGTATCATGGCATAGAGAAAATATCATTTAGTATCGCTACCATTTCAGTATCTTGGATATGGTTTTATTTGCTAGCTATTTTAGGGCACTTATTAGGCTCATTCGATAAAAGTCTTAAACTTATTATTTGGATCAATAAATTCTCAAGTATCATCTTATCTTTTAGTTCTTCTCTTAATATATAAAATAGGGAGTGACAACGACAATTATCTCATCGTTATCACTCCCATTATTAAGCTTCATTTTATTCTACAGCAAATAAATATGGATAAATTGGTTGATCACCTTTATGAACTTCTACTTCAACATCTGGATATTCATTTTCTACCCATTCTTCTAATTGAATTGTCATATCAGATTCTGCATTTTCACCAGTAATAACCGTTAATATTTCACTTTCTTCATTTAACAATGTACTTAATAAGCCAGTAATTGTTTTAAATTCATCTGCATTACTAGTTACAATTTTATTTTCAGACAATCCCATAAATTCATCTTTTTTAATATCTACGCCATCGATTTTAGTGTCTCTAACAGCGAATGTAATTGAACCAGATTTAACTGTTTCTATAGCTGTATTCATATGAGACGCGTTTTCTTCTAACGTAGATGCAACATCATATTGGAAAAGTGCTGCAATACCTTGAGGAATAGATGTAGTTGGAATGACTACTGTGTCAGCTTTAACGAGTTGTGCTGCTTGATCACTAGACATTCTAATATTTTTATTATTTGGTAAGATAATTGCACGCTGGCACTCAGACTGTTCAATCACCTTAACAATATCCTCCGTGGAAGGATTCATTGTTTGCCCACCACTAATAATGTGTGTAGCACCCATTGAAGTGAACAACTCAGAGATACCTTCACCCATTGAAATAGCAATTATTGCTGTTTCAACTGTTTTAGGTTGTTGCGAAGATGTTGCTTGTTGATGACTTTGTTCTTTTCTAATTACTTCACGATGTTGCTCACGCATATTTTCTACTTTTAATTTAATAAGTTCACCATATTGTTGCCCATAATTAAACACCTCACCCGGTGTTTCTGTATGTACATGAACTTTAACTATTTCATCGTCATTAATAACTAGTAACGAATCTCCAAATTTACTCATATCATTTCTGAACGTTTGCTCATTAAATTCTTTTTTATCTTTTCCAAAGCGGACCATCATTTCAGTACAATAACCGTACTTAATGTCTTCCGTATTAATGACCCCATGAAAATCATGTTCTTCATGAACCAAATTTTCTGTATCTAACTTTTGCTTATTAGCTTCAACTTTTTCGCCTTTTAGACCTTTTAAAAAGCCTTCATAGACACATAGTAAACCTTTACCGCCACTATCCACTACGCCTACTTCTTTTAAAACTGCTAATAAATTCGGCGTATTATTTAAAGATTGCTCGGCTTTTTCTATTGTATATTCCATTACTTCGATGCAATCTTCAGTTTCTTCTGCTTTAGTCATAGCCGCATTTGCTGCATCTTTAGCAACAGTCAAAATAGTTCCTTCTACCGGTTTCATGACTGCTTTATAAGCTGTATCTACACCTGCTTGAAAACTACTAGCAAATTGTTTAACATTGATTTCTTTTTCATCTTCAATATTTTTGCAAAATCCTCTAAATAATTGAGATAAAATAACGCCAGAATTACCACGTGCTCCCATTAAAAGTCCTTTAGAAAAAGTTTTACCTAATTCGCCAATACTTTGTGATAAATTATTTTCAACTTCTTCGCGACCTGAGGTAATTGTTAAATTCATATTTGTCCCTGTATCACCATCAGGTACCGGATATACATTAAGGGAATCAACTAAATCTGCATTATTAGATAAATTGTGTGCCCCTTGTATAATCATATCGGCAAATAATTTACCATTAATTTTGCTAATCATCGTGCTTTGTCCTCCTATACCTTCTTGCCCTTGTTATTAAGTCTTACGCCTTGTACAAAAATATTAATAGAATTTACTTTAATATTAAGTGAACTTTCAAGTGTATATTTTACTGATGACTGTACATTGTTAGCTACTTCAGAGATTTTCACACCATAGCTTACAATGATGTACATATCTATATCAATCACACCATTATCTTCTTTAACAACAATGCCTTTAGCATAATTCTCATGTCCTAATATTTCAGCAATACCGTCTCTTACTTGTTGTCTAGATGCCATGCCTACAATGCCATAACTTTCTACAGCTTTACTTCCTACAACAGAAGCAATGACCTCATTTGAGATATCAATTTTGCCATAGTCATTTAAGATTTCTAATGTCATACTCATTATCCTCCTGAATTATGGTTAAAATCATATTTAAAAAATGATGTATACATATATGATAAAGATAACTATTCATAAATAAGCCAATCTATATAAAAATATATTATAATAACTCCACAATAGCTAATTATACCATAGATTTACATTTTCAAAACAAATTATCATAAATTACATATGATTTTATTGCTTTAAATATTAATATATGGTATCTTATTTAAGTATATAAGTAGTTTGGTGTATTTATATTTATTAAAGGAGGTACTTTGATGGGTAAACAATGTTACGTAACAGGTCGTAAAGCTACGACTGGTAATAATCGTTCACACGCTTTAAATGCGAACAAACGCAGATTTAACGCTAACCTTCAAAAAGTTAGAATTTTAGTTGACGGTAAACCTAAAAAAGTTTGGGTTTCTGCTCGTGCTTTAAAATCTGGTAAAGTTACTAGAGTTTAATAAATATAATGCACTAAAAATGCCTTCATATGTGGTGAAGGCATTTTTTATTACTATAAATCTCTGCTTCTCATTTGCAATACTTGACCTTTTTCAACTTCGATCATCGCTTTCGGTCGATTAACTTCATTTGAAATTGTCAGTGTAGAGCCTATTTCTAAATGCTGATGATTTAAATTATATTTAAACCCAGATAAAGATAATATAACTTCTCCATTTACTGGAATGAATGAAACATATTTATATTCATCAGATGGATGAAGTTGGTGTGTACCAGTATCAAGCAGTACGATTTCATTTTGCTTATCTATCACTCTTATTAAAATTTCTTTTTTTATATAACGTGGTTTTAGAAGTATTTGTAGAGTTCCCATAAAATGATCTAATCTTCCACCCGTTGCCCCATAGATATTTATTTCTGTATATCCTTTTTGAATAGCTTGTTCTACTCCTAATGCTAAATCAGTATCATTTTTTTCTGCTTTAACTGGATGAATATTTAATGTCTTTTTCAAAATCTCTCTTTCTTCATCATTAACCGAATCAAAGTCGCCTACTGAAAAAATGGGTACAATATTTTGTTCAGAAAGAATTAACGTACCTCGATCTATTCCACCCCAAGATTCTGTTGATAATTGTGAAAAAATATAGGATGGTAAATGACGATTCCCACATAGTAAATTAATTTTCATTATCTCAACCTCTCAATGTTTTAGTCACTGTTTTATAATCATCTTGTTTAAAAAAGTAAGAACCAGTAACAAAAATGTTTGCCCCATGTTTTGCACAAATATCTATCGTTTTATCATTTATACCACCATCTACTTCAATATCAAAATTTAAATTAAAAGATGACTTCAAATCATTTAACAGCTTAATTTTTGAAGCACACATATCTATAAACGTTTGCCCGCCAAATCCAGGATTAACTGTCATTACTAGAACATAATCCACCATAGAAAGAACAGGTACAAGCATGTCTACAGATGTTCCAGGATTAATCACTACACCTGCTTTTTTATCTAGACTTTTTATATGTTGAATGGCACGATGAATATGAGAGGTTGACTCAATATGAACTGAAATCATATCTGCTCCATGTTTAGCGAATGTCTCAATATAGTTTTCAGGATTTTTAATCATTAAATGAACATCAATTGGCAATTGTGTGGTTGATCTTACAGCATCTAATATGGGTAATCCTATTGATATATTTGGTACAAACTGACCATCCATAACATCAAAATGTAAACCGTCAACGTTTGCTTCTTCTAATAACTGTATTTCATGTTTTAAATTTAAAAAATCAACTGATAATAAAGAAGGGAATATTTGTCTCATTAATATCTAACCTTTCTATTCGAAATTTCATTAAATAATTGTATATAGTGTTCATAGCGAAAATGTGCTAAATTATCTTCTTCTAACTGATGCTTCACGTTACATTTAGGCTCTTTAATATGATTACAATTTCTAAATTTACAATTATTTCCGAAATCATTAATTTCTTTAAAGTAATACTTTAAATCATCTTTTTCAATATGATCGAAATCAAGTGCACTAAAACCAGGCGTATCTGCTATAAAACCACTTTCTCTTTCAAATAACTCTACATGTCTCGTCGTATGTTTCCCTCGATTAAGTGACTTTGAAATATCATTTGTTTCAAGATTTAGCTCTGGTTTAAACGTATTGATGAATGTTGATTTTCCAACACCTGATTGTCCACTCAGCACAATTAAACCATTGAGCCAACTATTTACAATATCAGCTTTATCAGTTTCTTTACCTACAAATTGAACAGAATATCCTATTTCCTTATATGTATTTAATATTGTTTCAATATGCTTGATTTCTGTTTCACTAGCAATATCTTTTTTAGTGACTAATATACTGGGAGATAAGTTATAAGAATGCGCTATCACTAAAAATCTGTCTAACAATTGTGTTGAAAACTCAGGTTCAACAGCACTCATTACAATAATCAGACCATCAATATTACTTACTGGAGGACGCTTTAATGCATTGTGGCGCTCATGCACATGGTGAATGTAACCTTCGTTTTCATTTTGAATGTCAAAATCAACGATATCTCCTACTACAGGAGAAAACTTTTTCTTTCTAAAAAGACCACGAGGTTTAGTATTATATTTTTTTCCACCAACATCTACTTGATATACTCCACTAATTAGTTTAACAATACGTCCTGTTTCCAAATTAACACCTCAAATTATGTTTTTATGTTTAAATTATTATAGCAAACATAGAATTAATAATATATAAATATATTCCATACTGTCATAATAATGATAATAAAAAGTAAGATATAAAATGTTTTTAAGAAGTCATATTTGTTTACATAATAAAATTATAGTTAATTTTTAAAAAAGACAATTTCTATATTATTTCAATAGAAATTGTCTTTTTTAATTGACATAATGTATGTCGTAATATAAATGTTAACGTATCGACAGTAGACGACGAATGGTTTATGAATACTATTTCTCTCTTTTTCTAAAGTTTTAACTTTATTCGTAGTCAATATCTTTATCTGCTATAACATTGTCATCAACTTCAATCGTATATCCAGCAGAATTACCTTCTTCAATTTTTAGTGGAATAGTAATGATTTTATCTTTGTGAATATTGTATGTTTGACTTACCTGTGTACCACTATTATTTTTATCTCTAATATAAACTTTTACATTTTGGCTTTCATCATCTTCTCCTGTATAAGGAATATGATAAGTTTCCGTATAATTCTTTACACTTGTCATATGGTTATCTTTCTTATCATCTGAAGAATCTGAGCCATCTTTCGAATCTTTTTTTTTATCTTTACCCTTAGAAACCATAAGTTCTACTGTACTTCCTTCGTTGACTTCAGTTTGTTTTGGTGATTGTGAAATAATGATATCCTTATCTTTATTATCGCTATTAGTCATCTTTACTTGTACTTTTAGCCCTAGTGACTCTAATTCCTTTTTAGCAGTTTGATAAGTCTTATTTTCATAATCTTTGACGTAAACTTTTTTTATACCTAGTGATTCAGTCAGTACAATATGATGATCGTTAATTTTCACTGATTCATTAGGATTAATACTTTGTCTAAAAATAACTCCTTTTGGCATTTGACTGTTATATTCTTGATTAATCGTTACATGATTTAATTTATGATTTTTAAGCTTATTAATAGCATCTTCTCTTTTTGATCCTATCACATTAGGCATATTTACCTTTTCTGGGCCTTTTGATAACACAATATCTACTTTTTCTTGTTGGTTAACACGTTCTCCTGCTTTAGGATTGGATTTTATAATTTTATTTTCAGGATAATCATCATTATATTCTCTAGATATATGTCCTATTTCTAAATGCGAAGATTTTAATACTTTTTCTGCTTCATTTTCAGTTTTACCTGTTAAATCAGGCATTTCCGCATATTTATTTCCTAGCATTCCCCAAGCGATAAATCCAATCAAACTTAGTAATAATAGCGCTAAAATAAAAATAATAGCAAACTTTTTCTTTTTAGAACGTTTTTTACGTTTAGGTGTGTAAACATTACTTTCACTTGCTTGTAATTTATGCTGATTAATAATAGGAATTTGCATCGTTTGCGCTATATCTTTTTTATGATTTTCTTTTTCAAGTCTGTCTTTTATTTCTTTTTTATCAATAGGTACTGTTTGTGTTGTATCACTTATGCGAGTATGTTTTTCTTCATTTAATCTACTTGTAACAAGCACACTACTCAAATCATTATACATTTCTTCTATCGTTTGATAACGATCTTTAGGATCTTTTTCAGTCGCCTTAAGTACCACATTACTTAAAGATTGTGGAATATCTGGATGAGTATCAGTGATGTTAGGGACCGTTTCTTGAATATGTTTAATAGCAATACTTACAGCTGTCTCCCCACTAAAAGGTGGTTCACCTACTAACATTTCGTACATCACTACACCTATTGAGTAGATGTCGGTTGTTTCATTCGTCTTTTCACCTTTAGCTTGTTCGGGAGATAAATATTGAACCGTCCCTAGCACATGATTAGTTTGAGTCATTGATGTCTCACTTAACGCTTTTGCGATGCCAAAATCAAAAATTTTTAAAACTTTATCTTTATTAATTAACACATTTTGAGGTTTAATATCTCTATGTATAATACGTTGGTCATGGGCTTGTTTTACCCCATTTAAAATTTGCTTAATAAAATCAATAGCAGTTTCTATATTTAATGGACCATGGCTATGTATATACTCAGATAGTGTTGGTCCATCAATATATTCCATAATAAGATAAAAATTATCATCATCTTCTTCAACATCATAAACTTCTACAATATTTTCATGAACAATTTGTGTAGCACTATTTACCTCTCTATAAAAACGTTTCATAGTTTCATCTTTTTCATTTTGTGGAATAGAGATTGCTTTAATAGCAACTTTACGTTCAAGTATAGTGTCTTCAGCAAGATACACAATACTCATTCCTCCACCACCAAGTTTATCTAGGAGTTGATAGCGATCATTAATTAGCTTACCATTCATACTTTATTACCCTCAATTTCAGCTAATAGTACACTCACATTATCTTTAGACTGATGATTTAAGGCAGCTTGTATTAGTGCTTCTCCAAGTTCATTTAATGATGTAGATTGATTTATTAACATTTTTATTTCATGATTTCTTACATAATCTGACAGTCCATCAGAATTAAGTAATAAATAATTATAGTAACTGATGCGCTTTGTAAAAATATCAGGACTTACTCGGCGATCAGTACCCATTACTTTAGTAATTATATTACGTTGTGGATGATGAAAAGCTTCTTCTTCAGTAATTTGTCCTGTCATAACTAAATGGTTAACAAATGAATGATCATGTGTAATCTGTTCAATTTCTCTTGAGTTAATTACATATGCTCTAGAATCACCAATATTTGCTACTACAATTTTATTATCAAATATGAGGACACATACACACGTTGTGCCCATACCACGATATGCTTCATTAGTTGTTGCATATTCAAATAATTCGATATTAATATCTTTTAATGTTTTTCGTAACCATAATTCAGCTTGTTCTAATTCAATAAAATTTTCTCTTTCAAAATATTCTTGTAGTTTGTGAGTTACAAATTGACTTGCAACTTCACCTGCTTTATGACCACCCATTCCATCACACAGCACTAACAATTGTTGATGTGTTTGGTTATAAAATATACCTCCCGCGTCTTCGTTCTTTTCTCGATATTGTCCAGTATCAGTGAAAAACTGTGCGTTAAGCATAATGATTACCTCGTTTCTACTTGTCGTTCCTTAGCTCTTAATTGTCCACATGCTGCATCTATGTCTGAGCCTTGTTCTCTTCTAATTGTTGCATTGATGCCTAATCGTTTCAATTCTTTTTCAAATTTAAAAATATCATCTTTCGGCGTTTTAACATAATTACGTTCTGGGACGTGGTTTACTGGTATAAGGTTCACGTGACAATTTAAATCTTTAATTAGATGTGCTAAATCTCTTGCATGTTCAAGTTGATCATTTACGCCTCCAAATAATCCATATTCGAATGTAATTCGGCGATTCGTTTTTTCTTGATAATATTTAATTGCTTCCATTAATTTTTCGACATTATATGCTCTATTAATTGGCATTAATTTTGAACGAATTTCATCTTTAGCGGCATGTAAACTGACTGCAAAATTAATTTGAATTTGTTCATCAGCAAAGTCATAAATACGTGGGATAATTCCTGACGTTGATACTGTAATATGTCGCGCCCCAATGTTTAAACTATTATCATCATTGACTATTTTTAAAAAGTCCATCATTTCATCATAATTTTCGAAGGGTTCACCAATTCCCATAATAACAATTTGTGATACACGTTCATTAGTAGCATCAAGTGCTTTTTGAACTGTGAGTACTTGAGATACAATCTCGCCAGCTTCTAAGTTACGCTTTAAGCCACCTAAAGTTGAAGCACAAAATGTACAACCGATTCGACAACCAACTTGAGTCGTCACACATACAGAGTTACCATAACCATGTCTCATTAATACCGTTTCGATTGTATAACCATCTTGTAATTCAAATAAAAACTTAATTGTTCCATCTTTACTTTCTTGTTTAACTACAGTAGTTAAGGTTGTCATAACAAAATGATCTTTTAATAATTGTCTTAAATCTTTAGATAAATTAGTCATCTCATCAATAGTGTTCACACGTTTTTGATATAACCATTCAAAAATTTGCTTAGCCCTAAATTTTTGTTGTCCATGCTCAATTAACCAATTTTGCATTTCATCATATCTTAATGAATATATCGATTGTTTTTCAAAATTTGGTAAGAATTTATTTTTTTCAGCAGTTATCATCTTAACTTTCCTTTCTTTTTATTTTAGTAATGAAAAAGCCATCTGAATTAAAGTCTTGTGGTAAAATTTGTAATGTTTTTACTTTTTCGCCAGTAATAGGATGTGTGATCAATTCAAATTCGAAATCTTTATTTTCTTTTAAAAATGTATAAATTACATTTTCATTTTCCATTTGCTCAATTGTGCAAGTTGAGTAAATAAGTGAACCACCTGGTTTCAAGTGATGTTTAACATTGTCTAATATACTTAATTGTATTTCAACAAGGTTGTTAATACTATCTTTAGATTGTATATATTTAATTTCAGGCTTATGTCTTAATACACCTAAACCACTACAAGGTGCATCTACTAATATTTTGTCATATAGTTCTGAATATGGTTGTGTTGCATCATGATCGAAAGTTGACATGTTCTTTAATTTTAACTTTTTGATATTTTCTTTTATTAAACCAATTTTATGCTTATGAATGTCAGTAGCATCTACATGGCCAGTAGATGATAGTAATTCTGCCATATGACAGGCCTTACCGCCAGGAGCACTACATGCATCTAGTATGTTATCTCCTTTTTGAACATCCATTAGATATCCTACTAACATTGAACTTTTATCTTGAATAGAAATCAATCCATCTTTAAAAGCACGAGATTCAATCACTGGTTTACCTGTAAGATGTAAGCAATATGGTATGAGTTGATCGATATTAACATGATACCCTTCTTGTAAAAGCGCCTTACTTATTGTTTCAACATCCGTACGACTTGTATTCACTCTTACTGTACTTGCAGATTGCACTAGAAACGATTTTGCAATCTTATGTGTCATTTTTATTCCGTAATGTGTAATCCAATGTTCAATAATCCATCTTGGTATACTATACTCAATAACCATACGTTGCTTTTCATTCTTAATTGTGTCCAACGTCGGCAAGTCACTTTTAAATATATGGCGAAGTATAGCATTAACAATGTTACCATTGTGCTGTCCACCACGTCGTTTAGCAATATTAACCGCTTCATTTATAATAGCGTGATTAGGTATTTTATCTAGAAAAACATATTGATATAAACTCATCCACAATAATTGTCGTACCCAACCTTTAATTCTAGTCTTAACAAATGGCTTTAAATAAAAATCTAAAGTCATTTTACGTTTTATTGTTCCGTAGACTAACTCTGTAAATAACGCTTTGTCGACAGTAGCAATATTATATTGATTAATGACTTCGTTAATCTTTAAGTTACTGTAAGCATTATCATTTAAAATGTCTTGAATGGTATGAAATGCAAGTTCTCTAACTGATTGTGTCATACTAATTTAATCCCTACTAATGAATCTTGCATACCACTTAAATATTGAGCAGCAAGCATTCGTTTTTTCCCAGCTAATTGAATATCTGTTAAAGCAATAGCATCTTTAGAGCCAGTTCCTACAATAATTGCAGTTTTAGTGGTTTCTATAATTTCACCGGGTTCTCCGTTTTTTCCATTTTCAATATGAGCCTGATATAGTTTTAAATTTTTATCATCCATTGTTGTATAAGCTACTGGCCATGGTGATAATCCACGAATATGATTGTGTATCTCTTTAGCACTTTTTATCCAATCGATACGTTCATCTTTTCTACTAATATTAGATGCAAACGTTGCTTTTGAATCGTCTTGAGGAATGCTTTCATTTGAACCATCTATAATAGAAGGCAATGTTTCTTTTAATAAATCTGCACCTAAAAAGCTTAATTTATCATGCATTGTTCCTACATTATCATCCTCTTTAATATCAATGGCCTTTTGAGAAATAATATTACCTGCATCTAACTTTTTCACCATATACATTATTGTAATACCCGTTTGTGCTTCACCATCTATAATGGCTTGATGAATAGGCGCTCCACCACGATATTTCGGCAATAATGATGCATGTACATTTATGGCACCTAACTTAGGCTGGTTTAATAGACTTTCAGGTAATAATTGTCCAAATGCTGCCGTTACAATTAAATCGGGTTTTAAATTCATAAGTTCATTTAACTCATTAGAATCTTTTAATTTTTCAGGTTGATACACTGGAATATGGTACGTTTCTGCTACTTTCTTTACAGGAGGAGGCGTTAATACACGCTTACGCCCTACTGGTCTATCGGGTTGAGTGACTACTGCGATGACTTCATGTTCAGCGACTAACATCTCTAGTATTTTTGTTGAAAAATCTGGTGTTCCCATAAAAATTATTTTACTCATTGTCAAAATATGCCTCCACTTCTTTTTCAGTCAATATTTTTGTAGCACGTTCGGTAAATGGAATACCATCTAATTGATCGATGATGTGTAGTATCATTCTAGCTACATCATCATAAGCAGTTAATTCAATCTCGTGACCTTCTAAATCATATGCTTCCACAGTAATCATTTTACTACGTTCTACCTCACCAAATATATTAGGAAGATTTACTGAACCTTCTAAATCAATGATTTTCTCATTAGATTCTGCTTTGATTCTGGGATTAATTAATTGCAAGAGTCCTTCCGCTTCCATGTCAACCATAGCGACACGTTGACTTACACCAATTTGAGGTGCTGATAAAGCTGATGCTTCTTCAGAATATAGTGTGTCTTCAATATCTATTAATAAACGTTTCAAATTTTTATCAAAAGTTGTTATCTTTTTTGCTTTTTTAGATAAAATAGGATGAGTTGATGAAACTAATTTCTTTATTGCCACTTAGAATGCCTCCCGAAAAAATTCATCATATCATTATAACGTAATTCAAATTAAAAAGCGACCTTAGTCTTAATTTTACTCTTCTCGGGTAACTTTATTTGCTTTTAATTTTTTCCATATCTAGAATAATCATGAAGGTAGTTTATATATTAAACAGACTAAGGAGGCGTAAAGAATGGAAGTCAATAAAGTGATTTACATTATTTTAGCTATCTTTTTAGGTGGCTTTGGCGTACACAAATTTTATGCTGGTAAAATAATGTCTGGTCTTCTTCATTTAATATTTTGTTGGACAGGAATTCCTCATATTATTGCAATCATCAGTGCGATTCTGACATTACTAAGACCAGCAGATGAAAACGGAAACGTAACAATGTAACATGGAAGTACAAAAAAAGTTACACCACGCATTTAAGTACAATAATGTGTATTCCAAAGTTGGACTTAAATCTAACTTTAGAATGCACATCAAAGTGCGAGCGGTGTAACTTTTTTTTACATTAATATTTGAGGATTGATATCAATCTTTAACGATAATTTATCTTTAATATATGCTTCATGATAATAATCATCTAAGTACTGTAAAGCATGGATTAGTTCTGGCTCACTTTTATACTTAACCAATATTTGAAAACGATGTTCGTTATTAATTCTAGCAATTGCTGCTGGAGAAGGTCCAAGCACGAGTGCTCTTTGCGAAAGATGTTGCAGTAAAATTTGATGAACATGTTTAGCGGCTTCCATTACTTTTTTCATATTTTTATGTGAAATAGTAAAATTAATTAAAAAATAATAAGGTGGATATTTACCTATTTTTCTAAATTGCATTTCTTTATGATAGAAAGTTAGATAATCATTTTTTTGAACATCTTCTATTGCATAATGAGTTGGATTATATGTTTGAATAATAACTTTACCAGGTTTTTCATGACGACCAGCACGACCTGAAACCTGTGTAAGTAACTGATACGTTCTTTCACTCGCTCTAAAGTCAGGCAAATTTAACATTGTATCGGCATTAAGCACACCAACTAACGTAATATTAGGATAATCCAAACCTTTTGCAATCATTTGTGTCCCTAATAAAATATCACCTTTACCATTTTCAAAATCAGTCAATAGCTTTTCATGAGCACCTTTTCTAGACGTCGTATCAACATCCATACGAATAATCCTTGCCTCTTCAAATTCTTGTTGTAAAATTTCTTCTACTCTTTGTGTTCCTGTTCCAACCTGTCTGATATGCGGGCTTTCACAATTAGGACACAGATTAGAAGGGATTTCTTGGTAACCACAATAATGACATTTTAGTTGATCTGTAGTCTTATGATAAGTTAAAGAAATATCGCAATGTGGACATTGTGGGACATAACCACAATCTCGACATAACATAAATGAAGCATAACCACGTCGATTTAAAAATAAAACAATTTGTTCGTTTTTATTCAATCTATCTTGAATCGCTTGTCTTAAGTCTTCAGAAAACATGGAACGATTACCTGAACTTAGTTCTTCTCGCATATCAATGACATCTATTGAAGGTAATGCTTGTTGATTAACTCTTTCAGGCAAAGTAAGTAATTGATATACATTCTTTTCTGCTCGTGCATAAGATTCGAGACTTGGCGTCGCACTTCCTAATACTAATGGGCACTGATGAAATTGACTTCTCCATTCTGCAATATCTCTTGCATGATAACGAGGATAATCTTCTTGTTTATAAGTTGATTCATGTTCTTCATCAATAATAATAATGCCTAAGTTTTTAAAAGGTGCAAAAATACTTGATCTAGCGCCTACGCTTACACGAGCTCTTCCATCTCTAATTTTTTTCCATTCATCATACCGTTCACCATTTGACAAACCTGAATGTAAGACAGCTACATCATCTCCGAACCGTCGCTTAAAGCGTAAGACCATTTGTGGTGTAAGTGCAATTTCTGGAACAAGCATCATAGCTTGTTTATCATTTTTTAATACCTCTTCAATTGCTTGTAAGTAAACCTCTGTTTTACCTGAACCTGTCACACCATGTAATAAAAATGTCCGTTGTACATCATTATCTATCTTTTCTTTAATTTGTTGAAATGCATCATTCTGAGCAGAAGTTAACAACCGTTTTTCTTCTTTTTCAAAGATACGATTTGCAAAAGGATCTCGTTCAATTTCTGCATCATATTTTTCAAGGAACCCTTTTTTAACGAGTCCATCTATACTTGATTTAGAAAAGCCCATATCTTCAAGTTCTTTTAAAAATACATCTCTATGATGCTCTTCAACAAGATACGCATACACATCATATTGTTTCAATTTCTTTTCTAATAAAGCTAATACATCATCTGGATTGTGCCCTTCAACTATCCGTACTGCACGCTGTGTTTTTCTTTTCGTATGTTGAGATAATATTGTTTCTTCTTCTACTAAATGTTGTTCAAGTAATGCATTTAATATATTTAAATGATTATTTTTTTGCGCATCTTTATACTTATAATATCCGTTGTGATCAAAGTATTTTAATATATCATCTTCAATATCATTATGGTGTACTACTTTAAATACTTTAGTATATTTTGCTTTAATCGCACTTGGAAGCATTGCTTCTAACACAGAAATACGTTTCGATACATGATAATGACTTAACCATTCACTTAATTGAATAAGTTCAGGTGTTAATTCTGGTCGAATATCTTGAATTTCTTTAATTACTTTCAATTTATCTATATTGACATCATCACTGGGTTGTCGTTGGATATCCATAACATATCCTTGAATTGTGCGGGGACCAAACGGTACAACAACTCTTACACCAACTTTTATAAAATCTTTTAAATGGTCAGGTACGAGATAATCGAATTTAAAATCAACACTCTTAGAAGGAATATCTACAATGACCTTCGCAATCATTATTGCCACCTAGTTTCCAGTTCATCTAAAATTTGTTGTGCAAGTTGCACTTTCTTTCCTTTTTTTATATTCATACGTTGTCCATCTTTAAAATGCATAGTGAGTTCATTATCATCAGATTGAAATCCGATGGTCTGATCACCTACATTATTAGAAATAATAACATCAGCGTTTTTACGTTTTAGTTTATCTTGTGCATAAGCATTAATATCTTGTGTTTCAGCTGCAAAACCGACAAGGTATTGATGCGTTTTATGTTCACCTAAATATTTCAAAATGTCTTTTGTTCGTTTAAATGTGACAGAGAGATTGCCATCTTGTTTTTTCATTTTATGATTCAGTACATCGATTGGAGTATAATCTGAGACTGCAGCCGCTTTGATAACAATATCTTGTTCTTCATATCGACTTATTACTGCATTAAACATTTCTTCAGCACTTTCTACATGTATGACTTCTACATTCTCTGGATTATCAAGCTGCGTTGGACCTGCCACAAGCGTCACCATTGCACCTCTTTTAGCTAAAGCTTCTGCCATCGCATACCCCATTTTCCCTGAAGAACGATTAGATACAAATCTTACTGGATCAATCACTTCAATTGTTGGACCTGCAGTAACTAAGGCACGTTTCCCTTCAAAAGTAGTATGCTGTACAGTTGTTTTATCCTTATCATTAAAGTAGTCATTTATTGTTTTAACAATTTGAAGAGGTTCTTCCATACGTCCCTTTGCAATGTATCCACATGCTAAAAACCCATCTCCAGGTTCAATAAAATGATATCCATCGTCTTTTAATACAGAAATATTATGTTGTGTACGTTTATTTTCGTACATATGAACATTCATAGCTGGAGCAATAAATTTAGGTGTTTCTGTAGCAAGTAGTGTTGATGTGACGATATCATCAGCAATGCCTACACTTAATTTGGCAATGGTATTCGCAGTAGCAGGCGCTACAATAATACAATCTGCCCAATCACCTAATGCTATATGCTGAATGTCTTTAGGACTTTCTTCAATAAATGTATTGGTATATACAGGATTTCTACTAATGGCTTGAAAGGCTAAAGGTGTAACAAATTCTTGTGCATGATCATTAAGCACTACTCTTACATCATAATCCGCTTGAGTAAGTTTACTAGTTAGATCGATTGCTTTATAAGCAGCAATGCCTCCTGTAACAGCTAATAGAATGTTCTTCATGATTCGACTCCTTTAGTTATATTTATAGTCTTCACTTTTAAATTTATTATACACAACTAAGTTGAAAAACTAAAAACACGGGAGTAGAACAGATTTTTAATTCACTGTCCTACTCCCGCAAGATAACTGATGCTAAAAACGCTTATATAATGCAATTTTCAACTACATCAGGGATTGCAAAAATGTTTGAAAGTCTGAAATATATCATAAGTTTTATTTCAAACCAACATCTTAATTGATAACGAAATAATTTTATTTATGCTTAAAATCCTTCAGGTACAACAGGAGAAATTTTTCCGCTTGCGATTTCTTCTAATGCTTCACCTACAGGTTTTGCAGAATGATAACCATTTAGTAATGCAGTTTCAGGCTTTTCATCTAATTCACGTGCACGCTTAGCAGCTGTTGTTGCAATTAAATATTTTGAATTAATTTTTGATTGTAATTGATTTAATGGTGGGTTTAACATTATTTTTTTGCCTCCAATAACATTTTTCTATATATCGCTTCAACGCGTTCTCTTTTTAAGTGCTCAGCTTCTACAATTGATTGAATTCTTTCTTTAGCCAAATGAACTTCATCATTAACAACGACATAGTCATATAGATTCATCATTTCGACTTCTTTACGTGCTTCATTTACTCTACTTTGAATTTTTTCATCGGTTTCTGTACCACGGCCAATAAGACGTTCTTTCAAATGATCTAAGCTTGGCGGTGCAAGAAAGATAAATAATGCATCAGGAAATTTTTTTCTTACTTGTTTCGCACCTTCAACTTCAATTTCTAAAAACACATCATGACCTTCAGCCATTGTGTCTTTAACGTATTGTACAGGTGTACCATAGTAATTCCCTACATATTCGGCATATTCAATAAATTGATCTTCTTGAATTAATGCTTCAAATTCTTCTTTCGTTTTAAAAAAGTAATCTACACCATCAATTTCTCCTTCTCGCATTTGACGTGTAGTCATCGAGATTGAGTATTTGTAAGATGTAGTTGGATCGTCAAATATCTCTTTACGAACAGTTCCTTTACCTACTCCTGAAGGACCTGAAAGAACAATTAGTAATCCTTTTTCATTATCCATGCCTTACGACCTCTCTAAGCTATTCTTCTATTATTTAAATATAATATCATATTGTGGTTTCAATTGTATAGAGCGTACTACGATAAACTTAACTCATGACGCTCTATTGTTACCATGTTACAATATAATGAACGACAAAACTGAAGGTGGAAAAAATTATGGCTTATGATGGCTTATTCACAAAGAAGATAATAGAATCACTACAATTTTTAGTAACAGGTAGAATTCATAAAATTAATCAACCTGAAAATGACACAATTATTATGATTATTCGTCAAAATCGTAAAAACCATCATCTATTGCTATCTATTCATCCCAACTTTTCAAGACTGCATCTTACAAATAAAAAGTACGACAATCCCTTTAACCCACCAATGTTTGCACGTGTTTTTCGTAAACATTTAGAAGGAGGTATTGTTAAATCAATACGACAAATAGGAAATGATCGTAGAGTAGAAATTGATATTGAAAGTAAAGATGAAATTGGCGATACGATTTATCGAACAGTCATACTAGAAATTATGGGTAAACATAGTAATTTAATCCTTGTAGATAATCAGTATAAAATTATTGAAGGGTTTAAACACTTGACGCCCAATACAAATCAGTACCGTACAGTGATGCCTGGTTTTAAATATGAAGCACCCCCTACACAAAACAAACGGAATCCATACGATATTTCAAATGATGAGGTACTTAAATTTGTTGACTTTAATGCTGGAAGAATTGCTAAACAATTACTAAACGCTTTTGAAGGCTTTAGTCCTCTAATTACTAATGAAATCACAAATCGCTATCAATTTATGAATCAAGACACTCTTCCCAAAGCTTTTGAGGAAGTAATTACCCAATCATTAGAAGAACCAGTACCAGTATTTCATAAAAATCATGAAACAGGTAAAGAAGATTTCTATTTTATGAAATTAAAACAATTCTCGGATGATGTCGTTATATATGATTCGTTACATGATTTATTAGATCGTTATTATGATGCTAGAGGCGAACGAGAACGTGTAAAACAACGTGCGAATGATTTAGTACGCTTCGTACAACAACAATTACAAAAATATCAACACAAGTTAAGTAAGCTTATAGATGAATACGAAAGTGCTAAAGATAAAGATACGCAACAATTATATGGTGAACTTATTACTGCTAATATTTATCGTATCCAACAAGGTGATGATTCTGTAAACGTTCTAAATTATTATACTAATGAAGAAATAACGATTCCATTAGACCCTACTAAATCACCATCAGTGAATGCTCAATACTACTATAAGCAATATAATCGAATGAAAACACGAGAAAGAGAACTTGATCATCAAATCGCTCTTACACGTGACAATATTGACTATTTTGCCAATATTGAACAGCAATTAGAACATATTACAGTTGATGAAATTGATGATATTCGTGATGAATTAGCTGAACAAGGATTTATGAAGCAACGTAAAAATACTAGAAAGAAAAAGCAAGATAAAATCCATTTACAAACATATATATCTTCAGATGGTGATACTATTTTAGTAGGTAAAAATAACAAGCAAAATGATTATTTAACGAATCGTAAAGCTCAAAAATTACATTTATGGTTCCATACTAAAGATATTCCGGGTTCACACGTTGTCATTTTAAATGAAGCTCCTAGTGAAACTACGATAAAAGAAGCAGCAATGCTTGCGGGATATTTCTCTAAAGCTGGAAATTCTGGTCAGATACCAGTAGACTATACAGAAATCAAAAATGTTCATAAACCTTCTGGTGCTAAACCTGGATTTGTCACATATGATAATCAAAAAACTTTATATGCAACACCCGATTATGATCATATTCAACATATGAAGCAAGATAAAAATTAAAAAAAATAAAAATCCGTAGATGTTTTTTTAGTCATCTACGGATTATATATATCATAGTGTTTATTTTTCTGGTAATGCAAGTTGGAAACTTACTCCAAATTTATCTTGGACCCAAGCAAACTCACGAAATGGTGGCATAGAAGTTTTAGGCATAAGTATAGCGCCTTCTTTTTTTAGACCATTAAATAAATGTTCCATTTCCATAGCATCTTCAACGGTAATATATAAAGAGATGGAAGGATTCATCGGTAATTCTTCACCATTATTAGCATCTATCGCCATGAATACTTGACCATTTAATGTAAAAATAGAATGTTGAACTGTCCCAGGTTCTCCAGGACCTTCTTCTCCGTATTTTACCATTGTTAAAATCTCGCTGTTTTTAAATAAGCTCGTATATAAATTGACTGCTTCTTCAGCCTGATTATTAAACATTAAAAATGGTGTTACTTTAGGTATTTCCATTGTAATCCTCCTATAATTTATAATTAATGTCTATTTTAAACTATTTTTTAAAATAATAAAAAGTTAGCTATTAAGAACTTTGAATTAAAAGTATCTTTAATTTTGAAAACTTTCCATAAACAGTTAAAATTAAATAAAAGTATAATAGGAGGCATTTAATATGATGCATTATATTCTACCACTATTAGCAATGGTCATCGTTTTATTAATCGGATGGGTGTTAATTAAAATCTTTATACGATAAGTTAGCTATAAATTGATATAAAAAGATACATATAAACAAGTTAATTCATTGTTTATATGTATCTTTTCCCTATATTTAGATTTCGTCTTTTTGACGTAAGCGTGCTTTGGCTTTTTTAAAGAAGTCACTTGTATGCTCAAAAGATTCCATATGTGTGTGATGCATTTGTTTAATACTTTCTTTGATGGTTAAAACATGCGTAGTCTGTTTAAACTCTTTTTCACTATATAAAAATTGATTTACATGTTGTAATTGACTATAAAATGCATTACCATCTTTTTCTTTAGACATCTTTATCACCCTTTAATCTATCTCTACTTAGAGATTATCTCGCCAATCCACTAATGTTTGAATATCGTTTTCTGAAATTTTGCCTTCTTCCTTTGCTACTTCAATAAGTTCATTATAATCACTTAGTGTATAGAATGGTAGATTTGCTTGTTTGAACATGTCATCTGCTTTAGCTAGACCATAAGTGAAGATTGCAACTACGCCTACTACTTCCGCCCCTGCTTCTCTTAAAGCTTCCACTGCAGTAATTGATGATCCACCTGTTGAAATTAAATCTTCAACGACAACGACTTTTTTACTTTTACTTTGTGCACCTTCAATCTGATTTTGTTTACCATGACTTTTACTTTTAGATCGTACATAGTTCATTGGTAAGTTTAATTTTTCAGAAATATAAGCAGCATGCGGAATACCAGCAGTTGCTGTTCCTGAAATAACCTCTACATCACCAAAATGTTCAGTAATAAGTTCACTTAATCCATCGCGAATGTCTTGACGTACATTAGGGTACCCTAATGTAATACGATTATCACAATAAATAGGTGATTTAATTCCTGAACTCCATGTAAATAAGTCATTCGGCGATAAACTTACTGCTTCAATATCTAATAAAGATTTTGCTATGTGTTTTGACATATTAACCTAACCAACTTTCTTTTATTTTTGTATAACTCTCTTTTGGATGCTCACTTTGAGTTATTGGACGACCCACTACGATGTGAGTTGAACCTAATTGTTTCGCCTCTTCTGGAGTTGTAATACGTTTTTGATCATTCACAGCTGCACCTTTAGGTCTGATACCAGGCGTTACTTTTAAAAATTCAGAGCCTAGGGACTTTGTCAGTAATTTTGCTTCTAATGGTGAACATACAACGCCATCTAATCCTGACTCTTTCGCTAATTTTGCATAATTCAATACTGCTTCTTCAATAGATGTTTGAATATTTTGTTCTTGATGAAGCATTTCTTCAGTCGTTGATGTTAACTGAGTCACTGCTATTATTTTAGTATTTTCATTGTATTTACGTAATCCTTTTACAGCACGTTTCATCATTTCAGTTCCACCCGCAGCATGCACATTAACTAAATCAACATCCAACTTACCTAAACCTTCCATAGCTTTTTGAACTGTATTTGGAATATCATGTAACTTAAGATCTAAAAATATATCATGTCCACGTTCTTTTATCTTCTTAATCAATGTAGGTCCAGTTTGATAATATAATTCCATTCCTACTTTTACAAAAAGTGGTTCATCAAATTGATCTAAAAAAGCAAGAACATGATCCAGAGAATCAAAATCCAAAGCTATAATTGGTAAATCTCTCATTCATTAAACTCCTTTAAATAACTCACTTATATTTTAATAAAGAAGCGACTTGTGTTTAAACATAAAACAAGTTAAAACATAAGTCGCTTGTAATCATGTCATTTCATTACATATTTCTCATTGAAAATGTCATACTTTCAATTACATTTGTTAATGCACTTGCAGTATCTAATGAAGTTAAACATGGCACTCCATTTTCTACAGTAGTACGTCGAATTTGGAATCCATCTCTCTCAACTTCTTTACCTTTTGTCATTGTGTTAATAACAATTTGTACATCGCCATTTTGAATACGTGTTAATAAATCATCTTCTCCACCGATTTTACCTACAACTTCAACAGGAATATTGTGTTCTTCTAATTTTTGTGCAGTGCCTTGGGTAGCTAAGATTTTGTAACCTACTTCATTTAAACGGTGAGCAATATCAACGATTTCTTTTTTATCTTTATCGCTTACTGTTATTAAGACTGTACCATGATCTTTTATCTCTACACCACTACCTGTTAAACCTTTATATAAAGCCTTTTCAAGTGTCAAATCTTTACCCATCACTTCTCCGGTAGATTTCATTTCAGGTCCAAGAGTAACGTCAACATTTTTTAATTTATTAAAACTAAATACCGGTGCTTTAACAAAAACGCCTTCTGAATATGGTTGGATACCTTGTTGATAACCTAAATCTTTAAGTTTTGTGCCCATAATAGCTTGCATGGCAAGTTGCGCCATTTGAATATCAGTAATTTTACTTAAGAAAGGCACTGTACGACTTGCACGTGGGTTAACTTCTAATACATAAACACCATCATATGCGATAACGAATTGAATATTGATAAGACCCACAATATTTAATCCTTTGGCTAATTTAATTGTATAATCTTCAAGTGTTTTTATTTCTTCATCGCTTAATGTTTGTGGTGGATACACTGCAATTGAGTCACCACTGTGAACACCTGCACGTTCAATGTGCTCCATAATACCAGGAATGATAACTGTTTCACCATCAGAAATTGCATCGACTTCAATTTCTTTACCTGTTAAATATCTATCTACTAATACTGGATGTTCTGGGCTTGCTTTAACAGCTTGTTCCATATAGTCTTCTAATTCTGCATCACTATTTACTATTTCCATGGCGCGACCACCTAATACATAAGAAGGACGTACAACTACTGGATAACCAATTTCACGTGCATTTTCTAATGCTTCTTTTGGAGAAGTCGCTGTTTTACCTTTAGGTTGTGGAACATCAATTTTTCTTAAAAGTGCTTCAAATTCTTTTCTATCTTCTGCACGATTTAAATCTTCTAGTGATGTTCCTAAGATTTTCACCCCATGTTTAGCTAATTTATCAGCTAAATTAATCGCTGTTTGACCACCAAATTGTACAACTACACCTTTAGGTTGTTCTAAATTAATGATATTCATTACATCTTCTTCAGTAAGCGGTTCGAAATATAGTTTGTCTGAAATTGAAAAGTCTGTTGATACTGTTTCTGGATTATTATTAACAATAATCGCTTCATATCCTGCATTTTGAATTGCCCAAACTGCATGCACTGTTGCATAGTCAAATTCTACACCTTGACCAATACGTATTGGTCCAGAACCTAATACTAAAATTTTCTCTTTATCAGTAACTACAGATTCGTTTTCTGTTTCATATGTTCCATAATAATATGGTGTAGATGATTCAAATTCTGCTGCACACGTGTCTACCATTTTATATACAGGTTTAATATCATTATCTTGACGTAATTGATATACTTCTTCTTCTGACATATCAAAGCGATGGGCAATCACTTTATCACTGAAGCCATAATCTTTTGCATATTTAAGATATTCTAAGTCTCCAGGATGCGCTTTAAGTTCATGTTCAATATGAATAATATTAAGAAACTTGTTTAAGAAGAAATAATCAATCTTAGTCATTTCATGAATTTCTTCTAATGATGTACCACGTCGAATCGCTTCACCAATAAAGAATAAACGCTCATCATCTTGATGACTAATACGTTCTTTAATGTAATCTAAGTCATAACTTTCACCGTTTGGTAACCCAAGATGATGCACACCATATTCTAGTGAACGAATCGCTTTTAATAATGATTCTTCATACGTACGACCAATAGCCATTACTTCACCAGTAGCCTTCATTTGTGTACCTAGTTCACGTTCACCTTTTTCGAATTTATCAAATGGGAAGCGTGGAATTTTTGAAATTACATAATCAAGTGTTGGTTCAAAAGCAGCATAAGATGTTCCAGTTATAGGGTTTAACATCTCATCTAATGTTAAACCAACCGCAATTTTAGCCGCTAATTTAGCAATTGGATAACCTGTTGCTTTTGATGCAAGTGCAGATGAACGAGACACACGTGGATTAACTTCAATAATGTAATAATTTAATGAATATGGGTCTAAAGCCAGCTGTACATTACAGCCACCTTCAATACCTAATGCACGAATCACTTTAAGTGATACATCACGTAACATTTGGTATTCAACATCTGATAGTGTTTGACTAGGCGCAACAACAACTGAATCTCCAGTATGGATACCCACTGGATCAATATTTTCCATATTACATACTACAATGGCATTGTCATTTTTATCACGCATAACTTCATATTCAATTTCTTTATATCCTGCTATTGATTTTTCAATTAAACATTGAGTTGCTGGACTATAATGTAATCCATTACTTACAACTTCTTTTAGTTCTTCGTCATTATGGCAGATACCGCCACCAGTACCACCCATTGTAAAGGCAGGACGTACAATTAATGGATAACCTACTTGTTCTTTGAATGCAAATGCCTGTTCTACCGTATTTACTATATCACTTTCAGGCACTGGAACCTCTAAGTCATTCATCAATGTTCTGAATAATTCTCTGTCTTCTGCTTGTTGTATTGATTCTAATTTTGTACCTAATAATTCTACATTATTTGCTTTTAATACACCGCTATCATGTAATTGTATTGCCATATTTAAACCTGTTTGGCCACCTAATGTAGGTAGTAATGCATCAGGTTGTTCTTTACGAATGATACGTGCAATAAAGTCATGAGTTAAAGGTTCAATATACACTTTATCTGCAATTTCTTTATCTGTCATAATGGTTGCAGGATTTGAATTCACTAAAATAACACGATACCCTTCTTCTTTTAAAGCAAGACATGCTTGTGTTCCAGCATAGTCAAATTCTGCAGCTTGTCCAATAATAATAGGACCTGAACCAATTACTAAAATCGTTTTAATATCGTCACGTTTAGGCATTCGTTTTACTCTCCTTTTTATTATCTTTAAAATCTCTCATCATTGCTAAGAACTCATCAAATAAGTAATTTGAGTCACTTGGGCCTGGTCTTGCCTCTGGATGATATTGTACTGAAAATGCTGGTAATGTTTTATGTCTTAATCCTTCAACGGTACCATCATTTAAAGCAATATGTGTCACTTCTAAATCTGTATTTTCTAATGAATCTTTGTCTATAGCATAACCATGGTTTTGGCTTGTAATATCTACTTTGCCTGTGCGTAAATCTTTGACAGGATGATTTGCACCACGATGTCCAAATTTCATCTTAAATGCTTTAGCTCCTTGAGATAATGCAAATAACTGATGACCAAGACAAATTCCAAAGAATGGTATATTTCCTAAAATACCTTTAATCATATCTAAAGCAACATCTACTTCTTCTGGATCTCCAGGTCCATTTGAAAGCATGACACCATCTGGTGACATTGCTAATATTTCCTCGGCTGAAGTATCATAAGGTACTACGGTAACATTACATCCTCTTGAATTAAGCTCTCTAACAATATTTTGCTTTTTACCAAAGTCTAATAACACAACGCTTAAATCTGAGCCTGTTGATACATATGGTGTTTTTGTTGACACAGTCGTCACTTCATCACGAGGTAATTCTGCAGTTTTTAAGTTAGTTGAAAGTGTTTCAATATCCTCTTTATTATCAGTGAATCCTGCTTTTAATACACCATGCTTTCTGATTTTTCTAGTAATACTACGTGTATCTACACCTGAAATACCAGGGATATGATATTGAATAAGCACTTCATGTAATGTTTTTTGCTTTCTAAAATTACTAGGATGCGTACTTGCTTCCTTAACCACTACTCCATTTAATGTAGGCGTAAGTGATTCAAAATCGTCTCTATTAATTCCGTAATTTCCAATTAAAGGATAAGTAAATGTAACGATTTGACCAGTGTATGACGGATCAGAAATCGTTTCTTGATATCCAGTCATAGCTGTATTAAATACAATTTCACCAATTGATAATTGATCTGATCCTAATTTATATCCTTCATAATATGAACCATCTTCTAATACAAGATATCTACGTTCAAACATTTTACTTGTCCTCCTTAAATTTAACTTCGCCTTCAATCATTGTTAAAACAGGGTTCCCATATACTTTATATCCGATAAATGGTGTATTATCTGCTTTAGATAAGAAGTCTTCACCACGAATTTCTCTTTCTTCATCTAAATTGATGATGGTTAAGTCTGCATAGCTACCTTCTTCTAATTTTCCATATGGTAAATCAAATGTTTGTGCTGGTTTAATTGTTAAGTAATCAACAAGTTGTTGTAATGACCAGTCACCATTTTTAACAAAGTGTGTATATAATAATGGGAAAGCAGTTTCACTTCCTACAATGCCAAATGGTGCTTTTGTCATTGGTTGAGCTTTTTCTTCTTTAGCATGAGGCGCGTGATCTGTAGCAATGCAATCAATTGTGCCATCTAGTAATCCTTCTAATAACGCATCTCTATCTTCTTTACTTCTTAATGGTGGATTCATTTTAAAAATAGCATTATCATCTGGAACGTCATCCTCAGTTAATAACAGATGATGTGGAGTCACTTCAGCAGTAACATGAATGCCTGCTGCTTTAGCATCACGAATTGTTCTTACACTTTCTTTTGTTGAAACGTGGCACACGTGATAGTGACAATTTGCTGCTTCTGCTAATAAAACGTCTCGTGCAATTTGTACAGATTCACAAATGTTTGGAATGCCAGGAATACCTAATTCTTCACTACGTTTACCTTGGTGCATAGCACCGCCATAAATTAAGCTATTATCTTCACAATGAGCAACAACTGCTTTATTTAATTTTGATGCTTGTTGCATCGCTTCGTACATCATCGCTGATTCTTGAACACCTACACCATCATCTGTAAATGCAAATGCGCCATCTTTTGCAAGTGCTTCAAAATCAACATGTTCTTTACCAGCTTGACGAATTGTAATCGATGCATAAGGTAAAACACGGACGTGTGCATTTTCTTTAATTAATGTTTGTAATTGATCCATATGTTCTACAGTATCAGGTACAGGACGTGTATTAGGCATTGGACATACTGTTGTAAATCCTCCACGTGCAGCTGCTTTGGTTCCAGTATCAATTGTTTCTTTGTGTTCCCCGCCTGGTTCTCTTAAATGTACATGTACATCAACTAAACCTGGTGCTACAAACTGACCATTTGCATCAATGACTTCAGTATCTTTATCAATATTAATATTTTCATTAATTTCCTTGATATATTGTCCGTCAATTAAAATTGATGTCGTTTTAAGTTCACCATTGTTTAAAATTTTAGCATTTTTGATAAGTTTCATAATTATTCTCCTTTTCTTGATAAAAGTTTATCTATTACAGCCATTCTTAAATACATTCCATTTTCCATTTGTTTAAAGATTCTTGACTTAGGTGCTTCAACTAATTCACTATCGATTTCGACGCCACGATTTACTGGAGCAGGATGCATCACTATCGCATCATCTTTTAAACGATGATATCTTTCTTTAGTTAGCCCATATTGTTCATGATATTGATTGACTTTAAAGTTTGCTTCATCAGTAATGCCATGTCTTTCATGTTGGACTCTTAAAAGCATTACGATATCAACTTTATCAATCACGTCATCAATATTTACATATGGAGCATCTAGTGTTTCATCTACCCATTCATCCGGACTTGCGAACATTACGTTAGCGCCTAGTGAAGTTAAACTTGTATAATTACTTCTTGCTACGCGAGAGTTTTTAATATCTCCACATATTAAAACATTTAATCCTTCAAACGTTTCGTATTCTTCATAAATCGTCATTATATCTAATAAACTTTGAGTGGGATGTTGACCACTACCATCTCCAGCATTGGCAATTGGAATATTTAAATTGTCGAGTTCTTCATAATATGCATTTTGCGGATGTCTAATAACTAATAAGTTAACACCAATACTTTCTAACGTTTTACACGTGTCATAAAGTGATTCCCCTTTTTGCACTGAAGACGTGCTTGTCTCAAAATTAACTTGCTTTAATCCAAGATTAAGTTCAGCTACTTCAAAACTACATTTCGTTCGTGTTGAATTTTCAAAAAATAAGTTAGACACATATTTCCCTTCGTATTGAGGTAACGTTTCTTTTCCTGTTTTAAAACAAATTGCTGTTTGAATTAGATTAAAAATATCATCGTTTGTTAAATGTTCCATTGAAAGTAAATTTTTCATGACGTGCCTCCTAAAAGATCCACTTCTATTTAATATCTGATTCTTCTTTTTCTTTTGGCAAAATAAGATTTAATGTGATTCCTGCTAAAGCTGCTAAAGCCATGCCTTCAATTTGTAAGTTCATACCAAGACTTTTTAAATTGATCAGTAAATTTCCAATACCAACTACTAATACCACTGACGCAATAACTAAATTACGATTACTAGCAAAATCTACACGACTTTCTACCAACATTCTAAGTCCACTTGCTGCAATGATACCGAATAACAAGATAGATACACCACCCATAACTGGTGTAGGAATTGATGAAATTAATGCTGAGAACTTACCAATAAACGATAAGATAATGGCAATCACTGCTGCACCGCCAATGACGTAAATGCTATATATTTTTGTAATCGCAAGTACACCAATATTTTCACCATAAGTTGTACTAGGTGGTCCTCCAATGATACTAGCGAACATTGTTGAGACTCCATCACCTATAATCGAACGATGTAAACCTGGGTCTTCAAAGAAATTTCGACCTACAATTTTATTTATCACCATTTGATGTCCTATATGTTCACTAACAGTTACAAATACTATAGGCAACATGACTAAAATAAGTCCGACATGTATCGATGGAACATAGTCTTTAAATGGTAAATATATATCTGGAAAATCTAACCAACTGGCTTTAACAATCGGTTTGAAATTAACAATGCCTACAAAAATTGACACAATATATCCTACAATAATTCCAATTAACACAGGTATAAGTGAAATGAAACCTTTAAAGAATCCTTGAACAATAATAGTTACTAATAAGGTCACTAATGCTACTAACAAATAGCTTAAGTTATATCCTTTCATGTCTCCTGAATTTTCATACATTGCCATGTTGACTGCTGTTGGTGCAAGACTTAATCCAATAACCATAATGACTGGCCCAACAACAACTGGCGGTAAAAGATGCATCAACCAACCGGTACCACTTAATTTTATGAAGATACCAATAATGATATACATTACTCCACTAGCAAATAATGCAACTAACATATCTCCTAGACTATGTGTACTTAAACCCGTAATAATTGGAGTAATAAATGCAAAACTCGAACCTAAATAGGCAGGTATCTTTGCTTTAGTTATTAATATGTATAGCAATGTTCCTATACCAGATGCCAATAATGCAGCAGAAATAGGTAAGCCTGTTAAAAATGGAACAAGAACAGTTGATCCAAACATTGCAAATAGATGTTGTAAGCTTAAAAATGCCCATTGTGCTGGTTTAGGTTTATCTTTTACGTCTAGTACTGGTTTAACAGTACGCTCAAACATTTGTTCATTTTCCATGATATGTTCTTCCTTTCTTAAAAAAGTCTCTTTACCTATTGGTAAAGAGACTAAAAAGTTAACATAATGTTATTTGAATCTTTCAAAAGATACTGTAACATCACACAGGAAAAGTATTTAAATTTATATGAGACATTTAATCTATTCGTTTTAAAATACATTACACGCTCAACATTAAATACTTTACCTTTTTCAGTCTCTCGTACTGATTTAAAAGGTCAATTATTCAATTACTACTGCATTTTTTCCATCTGTTTCTTCAAGATAAACTGAAACTGCTTCATCTTTCGCAGTAGGTATATTTTTTCCAACAAAATCTGCTCTAATTGGCAATTCACGATGGCCACGATCCACAAGGGCAGCGAGACCAATCTTAATAGGTCGAGAATGTAATAAAATTGCATCTAAAGATGCTCTAACTGTTCGTCCAGTATAAAGTACATCATCAATAATAATCACTATCTTATCTGTGACATCTTGATCAATTTCAATTGCTTCTTTAGTGGTAGGTTTTTTCGAGTTTTCAATATCATCTCTAAAATGAGTAATGTCGATCGTACCAGTTGGAACTGCATGACGTTCAATTTGTTTAATTTTTTCTTGAATACGACGTGCTAAAAATTCGCCTCTTGTTTTAATACCTAAAAGAACAAGTTGTTCAGTTCCTTTATTATACTCTAGAATTTCATGTGCTATACGTGTAACAGTACGTTGTATAGCTGCCTCGTCCATAATAATACGTTCAGACATAATTTCACCTCTTAAAAGAAAAAAACCTCATATCTTTTATAAAGACATGAGGCTTAATGTATATAAAAATATTTTACATGATTAGTCTGATAGTGATAGAACAATTAAAGTTAATCATATTTATATCATTAGTCACTCTGTCTTTGAAGCCTCTCTGGACTCTTTTTAAAAGACAATGTTTTTTAAATTTTTACTGTTATTAGCTTAAATCTTTTTAGTTCATAAGTCAATATGCTTTCTTTTAAATTATGACTTTATTCGCTAGTTTTACGATTCTCTTAATCGAATATCTTCTAATAGCGCTTGGAAGTCTTTAGGTAAATCAGCATGACGCTCAATATATTCATGAGTTACAGGATGTTCAAAGCCAATAACTCCAGCATGTAGAGCTTGGCCACCAATATCTAATGTTTTTCTAGGCCCATATTTAGGATCTCCAACAAGTGGGAATCCAATATATTTCATATGAACACGAATTTGATGAGTACGACCTGTTTCTAATTGACATTCAATCAATGTATAGTCATTGAAATGTTCTAGTACATTAAAATGAGTCACGGCTTCTTTTCCATCGTCAACAACATCCATAGATTGTCGATCTTTTTTATTTCTGCCTATTGGAGCATCAATTGTTCCATAATCATGAGGAATATTACCATGTACTAAAGCAGTATACTTACGTTTTACCGTTTTATCCATAAGTTGTTCTACTAGACCTCGATGTGCCACATCGTTTTTAGCTACCATAAGTAGCCCTGATGTATCTTTATCGATACGATGAACAATACCAGGACGTATCTCACCATTGATACCTGATAAGTCTTTGATTTGATACATTAATCCATTAACTAATGTACCAGTATAATGACCTGGCGAAGGGTGTACAACCATACCTTTAGGCTTATAAACAATGGCTACATCCTCATCTTCATAATAAATATCTAAATTGAGATTCTCTGGCAAAATATCCGCTTCAACCACTTCTTTTTCAATCACTTGAATTTCATCATTTAATTTAACTTTGTAATTTGCTTTTATTACTTTACCATTAACAGTGACTAAATCATTTTTTATCCAATCTTGAAGTTGACTTCTAGACCAATCACTATTGAAATTAGACAATAACTTATCAATACGCTGACCAACGAGTGTATCATCTTCTATTTTATATTCATACGTTTCCACTACGTATCCTCCTATTCTTTTGTTGTTGCATCCTTAACCAATGCAATAATGACAAAAATAACACCAATTGTTAAACTTGAATCTGCGATATTAAAAATTGGAAAATCATATCCAAAAATATTTGTATCAATGAAATCAACAACTTCACCATTGAATACACGATCGATAAAGTTACCTAACGCACCTGCAAAAAGTAAGCTAATTGCAACTTGCATAAATGCATTGTATTTAGCTTCTTTAATATAAAATACAATAAGTATAGCTAAAATAATAAGGGTAATAATATAGAAAAATCCCATTTTACCACTTAAAATCCCCCATGCTGCACCATTATTTCTATGTGATGTAATATTTAAAAAATGAGGAATCACTTCATAAGAATCGCCAATATTCATTGTTGTTGCAATTATTTTTTTAGTTAATTGGTCTATAATTAAAATTGCAATTGCTACTATTAAAGATAAACCAATATAATATTTCTTTTTCATTCATGTGCCTCCATTCAGACCGCAACTCTTTGACAACACTCTACATTATAGCCTACTACTTAGCATAAAAAAAGCTACAATCTTCTATGTCATATTTGTGTTACTTTTAGGATGAATATAATTAAATTGATCGACTTGATAAAAATCTATAAAACGTGTTGTAATTTCGTAAGGTTTTCTGAAATTCATATCAGAGACTATTAAAGAGCCATCATTATTTACTTGTTCTACATAAGCAACATGTCCATGTTTTCCTTTTGGATAATGTAAAATAGAGCCCTTAGTTGGATTTTCATTGACTGTATACCCTTGTTTCTTAGCCTTGTTCGCCCAATATTTAGCGTCACCCCATTGGTTACTTATTAAATGATGATCTTCTTTTACTCTATCAAATACATAGTAAGTACATTGACCTTTAGCGTATGTGTTATATTTCATAGGATTTTTTTCCCAAAAATGAATTGTAGGTTCAGTCATATCTTGATTGTCTAGACCATCTAAAATTGCACCGCCAGTAATTAACATACATATGAATAACATCAAAAAAATCCATTTTTTCATTTCATCACTCCACCTCTATAAAATTAATTTTAAATTGTACACATCTAGTTCTTTTATATTGATATGATGTGTTTCTAAATAATAAAAATTAAGATACATATATTTTGTTCTCTAGCATTAATAGGTATCTTATAATCATTTAACTTTTCTATTAAATCTGCAAGATGATGTGTAAATGTCTCTTTCAATTAAAAAATTTATGATTAATAATTATTCTATAATAAAATATTTAAAATTTTATCAGTCTTAATACGTAATATTCAACCATTTAGCTTAAATAAAAAAAGCTTTCGATAGAGAGAACATCATCGCTCTCACATCGAAAACTTTTAACTTAATATATAAAGTATACTATTTTTTAGCAAAAAATTTGTTATACATTCTTGCGCCAACGAATGCACCAGTAATTGCACCGGTTGTCATAGCAAGATTAGTAAAGACTTTACTAACTGGATCTTGCTTTTCTTCTTCGTCACTAGCTAAATGATTCATATGTTGCTTAAATACATTCATCACAAACTTATGTGCATTAGCTTGAGTAAACTTATAAACTTCCCATGGTAATGTTGGTTCATATTCTTGCAACGCCGCAATACCTTCATTTGTATCTAATATACGTCTAAATTCAAATCGTGCATTCCCACCATCTTTAGCCATAGCTAAATATCCACCAACAATTCTATAAACCATCATTTCATTAGTAGAATCATGGTTATCTCTTTTCATTTTTAAAATGGGTTTTTTTATTAACGGTAATTGAATATTAAATTCATGTTCATTAATTTTACCATCTACTAAATGAAGCGTGATATTATTAATAAATTCTGCATATTCTTTTGTTACATCACTCATTGAATAACTTTCAGGTATTCTAAAACGTGTAATTGCTCTAACATCTTTAACTTCATTTTTCTTTTTTTGTTTCGATTTAGGTTTAGTTTGTTGTATAGTTGTTGTTCGTTGTTCATCTTGTTCTTCTTTAAGTGCATTTTTTACACTTTCTTCATACTTCTTTTTTCCTAGTGATATTTCTGGTTTTATACGGTCAGGTTGTGGAATCATGTCGTTTACTAAACTATCCATAAGTGGATATGCTATTTCTTTAGATACTTGAGAAATCAGTCTAATCCAAAACCGACTTAACCAAATAGAAATGATTGGCAAATTTAATGTAGGTAAGCGTTTATTAAGAATAGATGCTGTATGTTCAAATAATTCTTGATAATTCATCACTTCGGGACCTGTAATATCAAATATTTCATTTTCTTGAGGAGAGCGTTCTACTAACATAGCTAGTTTATCAATAACATCATCAATAGATATTGGTGCAATCATATTATGAGTCCAATTCGGTAGAATCATTGCTGGTAAACGCTCTATCATTCTTTTAAAAATAGGATATGAGCTACCTTTTGAACCAATAATGAGACCTACACGTAATGTGCTTACAGGTACACCATAATATCCTAATATTTTTTCACATTCTAAACGACTTTTTAAGTAAGGTGATACATGACTATCATTTGGGATAATGCCACTCATAAATATAATATGTTTAACACCTTGTTTTTTTGCTGCACGTCCAAAATTATCGGCTAATAGTGCATCCATATCTTCAAAATTAGCTTGTGTAAGTTTAGCACTTGACATCATTGAATGCACAAGATATATTGCAATATCAATACCTTCCATCACTTCAGTTATAGCATCTAAATCAAATAAATCTGCTGATTTCCAAGTTACATTTTTTTCATTCTTTTTATTCTGAGCATTTCTTGATATTGAGATAATTTCATGATTATCTTTTAATTTGTCTTTTAAATGATTACCAATATATCCAGAAGCACCTGTTAGTAAAATCTTACTCATTATTTTATCCCTTTCTATAAATTTATCGTAAACGTACAATAAACATTCAATCACTTATTCATTGGTATAACCTAATTCATCTTAATCTAAATACGACCTTTTTCAGCTATATGTTTAAAATATTATTATTTAAAATTTATATACTTAATAAAAAAACGCTCATAACCTTTAATTAGATTACAAGCGTTCCATCTCTATTTAATTAAACTAAAGTTTTTACTACTTCTTGACAACGTGGACATAAATGATCAAGTTCACCAACAGATCCTAATGATTCACTATAATTCCAACATCTTTCACATTTTTCACCTAAAGCATGTTCAATACGAACATCACCATATTGATATTCATTTCCATTGTCTACTTCTTCAGTAACTTCAACTTGAGATACGATAAATAATTGTTGTAAATCATCAAATTGTTGTAAAAATTCTGCAGCTTTAAAATGATCATTATTTCCAATCACTACTTTAGCTTCAAGAGATTTACCGATAACTTTTTCATTACGTGCTGCTTCTAATGCACGGTTTACATCATCTCGTAACGACATAAATTGATTCCATTTATTTAATAATTCTTGATCAGCGTCAACAACTTTTGGCATGTCTGCTAAATGAACGCTTTCTTCTTTAACATGTGGTGTATGAGACCATACTTCTTCAGCAGTGTGTACTAAAATAGGAGCAAGTAATTTAGTCATATCTACTAAAATTTGATATAACACTGTTTGCATACTACGACGTTTATGTGCATCTTTTTGTTCAATATAGAGAATATCTTTACCATAATCTAAATAGAAGTTACTTAACTCCACATTGATAAAGTTTTGAACTTCTTGATAAATATTTAAGTAATCAAAGTTATCGTAATGATTAATAGTACTAGCAGTGAATTCACGTAAACGATTCAATAAGTAACGATCTACTTCTAATAATTCATGTTCCGGTACACTATCTGTTTCAGGATTAAAATCATTAATATTACCTAACATAAATCTTAAAGTATTTCTAATTTTTCTATAAACATCAGACGTTTGTTTTAAGATTTCATCTGAAATACGTACATCTGCTAAGTAGTCTGTACTACTCACCCATAAACGTGCAATATCTGCACCTTTTTGTTTTACAACTTGATTAGGAACGATAACGTTACCTAATGATTTACTCATTTTTTTACCTTCGCCATCCATTACGAAACCATGTGATAATAAGAATTTATAAGGCGCTTGTCCTCTAGTCGCAACTGCTGTTGTAATTGAAGAGTTAAACCAACCACGATATTGGTCACTACCTTCAAAGTATAAGTCAGCTGGAAAACGTAATTCTGGGCGATTTTCTAACACGCCTCTATGAGATGAGCCAGAGTCAAACCAAACATCCATAATATCTGTTTCTTTAGTAAATTCTCCATTAGGGCTTCCTGGATGAGTAAATCCTTCAGGTAATAAATCTTTAGCTTCTCTTTCAAACCAAACATTTGAGCCATATTCTGCAAATAAGTCAGCTACATGATTGACTGTTTCTTTTGTCATGATGATATCGCCATTTTCAGCATAAAATACAGGTAATGGTACACCCCATACACGTTGACGAGAAATCACCCATTCGCCACGATCACGAATCATATTATAAATACGTGTTTTACCCCAATCCACTTTAAAATCAGTGTCTTCAATCGCATCTAAAATATCTTGTCTTACTTTATTGATTGAAGCAAACCATTGAGGTGTTGCACGGAAAATAACTGGTTTTTTAGTACGCCAATCATGTGGGTAACTATGTGTAATAAAGTCTAGTTTTAATAAAGCACCATTTTCAGTTAAAACGTCTGTTACAGCTTTATTTGCTTTATCATAGAACATACCTTCGAATTGTCCGCCTTCTTCTGTGAAGACACCTTTATCATCTAAAGGACTGATGACTGGTAAATCGTATTTTTGACCAACAATATAGTCATCTTCCCCATGACCAGGCGCAGTATGTACACAACCAGTACCCGCATCTGTAGTAACGTGACCACCATTAATGACTAATGACACGCGGTCTATGAAAGGATGTTGTGCTTCAACATACTCTAACTCTTTTCCTGTAAATTCTTTTTCCAATTGAATAGCATCTTTATCCCAACCTAATGCTTCAGAAACACTCTCAGCTAAAGCTTCAGCAATAACGTATTTTTTACCATTTACATTATACTGACCATATTTCAACTCTGGATGAACTGTAATGGCTACGTTAGAAGGTAATGTCCAAGGTGTAGTTGTCCAGATGATAAATTGAGCATCATCATCTACAGTACCTTTTGAATCTTTAACATCAAAGGCTACATAAATAGATGCTGAACGTTTATCGTGATATTCAATTTCAGCTTCAGCAAGTGAAGATTCACTAGATGGTGACCAATATACAGGTTTTTTACCTTTATAAATTAAACCTTTATCAGCCATTTCACCAAACAAACGAATTTGAGCTGCTTCATATTCTGGTTTGAGTGTAATATAAGGGTTATTAAAGTCACCACGTATACCTAAACGTTTAAAATCTTGCTTTTGAAGTTCAACTTGTTCTAAAGCAAATTCTTTACATTTTTCTCTAAACTCAGCAATTGACATTTTTTTGCGGTCAACGCCTTTTTTAGTCAAAGCTTGTTCAATTGGTAAACCATGAGTATCCCATCCTGGAACGTAAGGTGAATAAAATCCTTGCATCGTTTTATAACGTACAATAATATCTTTAATAATTTTATTTAATGCATGTCCCATGTGAAGATTACCATTCGCGTATGGTGGGCCATCATGTAAAATATATGATTGATTTCCTTCATTTTTCTTTAAAGCTTTTTGATAATTATTGTTTGCTTCCCATTGCTCTTGAATTTTTGGTTCTTTATTAGGTAAACCACCTCGCATTGGAAAGTCTGTTTTTGGCATTAATAAAGTTTCTTTGTAATTCATATTTTTCACTCCTTAAATATAAAAAGAACTCTAAGTTCAATTAATAGGGACGGGGAATCCGCGGTACCACCCTTCTTAACTCAACTTAGAGTTCTCTTCTTAATATTATAAAATTTTAATATATCAGTGATATAAAAAATAGACTCATATTAGGCTTCCACCTTTTCCTAACTCGCTGTGAAAAGTTTATTATTTTTTACGTGTCTGACATTTTGTTGTTTATTTATTTGATGTAGATTCGCTATTCAAACCATTATTGCTATCAGATAAAGACTCACTTGTACTTGTTGAATCTGTTACTATTTCATTAGAATTGATGGACTGTTTATCTTCAGTTGTCTCGCTTACTGAAGTCTCGCTATTAGCATTAGGATTTACATCTTGAGGATTTAAATGCTGAATATTTTCTTGTGTCACTTGTTCAGCATCAAAATCATAATTTAATAAGTAATCCCAGTCATCATTCTTCAATAAATCCAATTGAGCTTCTACAAGCATACGAAATCTTGATCTAAATATTTTAGATTGACGTTTCATATCTTCAGTTTGGAATGATAAATGTCGTGCTTTTTCAATAGCATCATTTACAATCAAATCTGCTTGAGCTTTTGCTTTAGAAATAATTGCTTCTGATTCCTTCGTTGCAGCAATTTTTGTTTGTTCTCCAGCTTGTTGAGCTTGAATAAGCGCATCACTTACCGATTGATGAACATCTTGATAAGATTTAATATTAGTATCTCTCTCTTCAATCACTTTTTCAAGTTGTTTTTTTTCTTCTTTAAGTCTTTCAATTTCATTACTTAATTGATTTAAAAAGTCGCTAACTTCAGCAGGCTCCAAACCATTTTTTATTCTTGTGAATTCTTTATTTTTTATTTCATTAGGTGTAAAAGGCATCTGTTATCCTCCTTAAAACAAACTATCATACAGTTGTTTTTATTATTTATCGATTATCATTTACTTAAATAGTGTTTGATACGTTATATGAACTTTTTCTTTTTTAGTTTTACCGCCTATGTCAACAATTTGAGCACGTCCAAATCCTTGAATAGAGAGCAAATCATTATTTTGCAGTTGAAAATCGGGAGAATCAATCAAAGTATGATTCACTTTTACCCGTTTTTTTTCAATTAATTGTTTAGCAATCGATCTAGATTTTCGAATCATTTCTTTTAAAACAACATCTAATCTTAAAGCACTTACTGTACTATGATGGATATTCCAATTCTCTTTTGATTGTATCATATCTTTAAATGGAATAGAATCAAGTTTAACTGTAGCACCTTTAATCTTTGTTAATTCCATCATAATATAAGATTCCAATTGCTTTGTCAAAACAAACTGAATAGTATCACCAACAAGTATATCTCCTACTTGTTCTCTTTCTATGCCTAAAGACATTAAAGTTCCAAGTACATGTTGGTGTTGAATAGACACAAATTTCTCAGGATAATTAATTTGGATTAACACCTCTTCGAAATCATCTTCAGTAGGTTCAAAATAGCTAGGCGCAATAATTGCTCTTTTTCTTTCTACCGATTGACCACCGAAATAGCTCACTTTCATATCTTCAAAACTACCCACTATCACTTTCAATATATATTGTTCTCTAGGATCTAAGAACGAAGTCAATACAGGTGCATATTGATGATGAACTTGTTCACATTTATCTAATAATTGATCAATAAGCGGTTGTTCTTCATTTCTAAAGTGTTGGTAAATATCGATGATGAATGCCTCCTTATTTAAAGTGTTAAAGAGCCTGAGACATTATGCATATCACAGGCTCTACTATCTTATTATCATAAAACTATTTTAGTGCTAAATAATTTAATATCATATTAAAAATACTTTGTAATCCATATTGAAATAATACAAGTACAAATAATGCTACAATCGATGAAATATCAATCATACCAATGGGTGGAATAATCTTTCTAAATGGTTCTAAGAAAGGTTCATATATCTTACTCAAAAATGCTCCAAATTTAGATTCTCTAATTGATGGAACCCATGAAGTAAAGAAATAAATAATCATTCCCCAGTAATAAATTTGAACTAGTAATAATATAAAATGAAATATACTAGCTAATATACCAACATCCATATAATATATTCTACTCCTTAAATTATTCGTAGTGTTGTTGCGTACCCATTTGTTCAAGGTGATCAGTAATACTACCTGTAACCTCAACATTATCAGGTGTACAAAGGAAGATATCAGAACCTACGCGTTGTATATCTCCACCAATCGCATAAACTGTTCCACTTAAGAAGTCAATAATACGTTTCGCTGATACTTTATCAATACGTTGTAAATTAACTAATGTCGCACGACGATTTTTAAGTTCATCTGCAATATCTTGAGTATCTGAAAATACACGTGGTTCAAATAAGCACATTTTTGAATTCTCGTAATTATTATAATCAGTACTAGCTGTTTGATTCATAGTAACAACATTTTTTGAATTGGATTTATTTGATGTATTTCCCATACGATAATTCCTTTGTTCAGTATTGTAATTTCTTGATACTTTCTTTTGAGGTACCGTTTTTAAGTGATTTTGATTATTTTGCTTTCTTTCAATAGGTTGTTGTTGCACATTATGATTTTGATTTTTCTCATTTTGCGTTACACGCTGTTGTCTTTCAGCAGGGCTTTCAACCTCTTCTTCATCTTCCATTAGAAAAAAATTATTAAATAAATCTTTGATAGCCACGGGGCTCACTCCTTTTCTCCAACAAGTTTAGTCCCTATTCTTATAAATGTAGCACCTTCTTCTACAGCAATAGTATAATCATTACTCATTCCCATAGATAAATATTCACATGGTGCGTAATTCAATTTAAGGTTTTTAATTTCATCTCGTTTTAATCTCAATTGTTTAAATAACTGACGTATATAATCTTTATCATCGGTAAAAGGTGCCATTGTCATTAATCCAACAATTTTTATATTATCGAATTCTTTAATTTGTTCAATAAAATCATTAACTTCATTCAGTGCAATACCGTGTTTAGTTTCTTCACCAGAAACATTCACTTGGATAAAACATGAAATAGTATGAGTTGCTCTTTTATTAATTTCTTTTGCTAAACTCAAACGATCTAATGCATGTAAATAATCAATGTCATTAATCACATCTTTTACTTTTCTAGACTGTAATGAGCCGATAAAATGCATAGTCACGTCTTTAGGTAAGGCTTGTTTTTTTTCTAAAAAACCTTCTAATCTATTTTCTCCAAAGTGTCTTAAACCAGCATCATACGCTTCTTTTGCTCGGTCTATTGTAACATATTTTGTGACTGCAATCACGTTTGGAGAGGTTTTAGTCACACTTTTCTCAAGATGATGGTTTATTTCTGCTTGTATTTTTTCTAAATTTTCTATCACTTTCATTATATATCAACCTCTTAATTTTGTAATGAAATAAAGGAATATAGTATTTTAACTATATTACACTAAGCTTCACCCTTTTGACCTATAAAAGCTAGCATTCTACCTGTTTTACCCTTTTCAACACGATAGGAGAAAAAGAGTGATAGGTCTTCTGATGTAGTGTATTTTGTAATATCAATATTTTCTGCTGGTACGCCACTCTTCTCTAATAACAAAGCGTTAGCTAATTTTAAATCAATACCATGTCGATCAGTACCTCGTGTTTCAATATATTTACCAGAATTAATAGGTAATGTTTCAAATTTATTTTTAATATCATCATTTATTTCATAGGTTGAGGAAGTCGCTGGACCTATGACTACATTTAAATCGTGATAGTCAAAATCTACATAATTAAGCATTTCTACGACTATTTGTCCATATGTTCCTCTCCACCCCGCATGAGCTAGAGCAATAAAATGATGTTTTTCACTATAAAAGTACACAGGTACACAATCAGCATAACACATCGTTAATAATATTTCTGAATCATACGTATACATGCCATCAATTCCATATAACTCATTACCTAATTCATTTATATTAGCGCCTCGATGTGTTTTGGTAATGTGAGCGATTTTATTTTCATGTGTTTGAATAGGAAAAACCCATTGTTGTGTCGGGAAATTTATAGCATTGGCTAATATCTCTTGATGGTGCGTAACATGACTAGGTGCATCATCAATATATCGTGCCATATTAAATGCATGGCTTGGATATGGACTCTTTCCATCTTCACGTGTAGTAAAACCAAGTGTTAACTGATTGTATTGTGATGTATAACTCAAATAATGTGGCTGTTTTATAAATTTTTCCACGATGTGATATCCACCTTCATTAAAAAATAATCATACCTAGACTATTTTTTTATTTTTTATCTGCATTTCAATTAAATAAAGTATATAAACTTATTATATAACATATTTCTTTTTAAATTAAACAAAACAAAAAGAGCAGCATTCCCATCAGAAATAACTGCTCCTTTCTTTATATTTATACTTTAATATTAGCGTCTAGTTCTTCTAGAACGTCTTTCTTCTCTATTACGAATAAAGCTAGGAATATCATCATCTTTAGTAGTATGACTTCTTTCGCTTAGACCATCAGAAGGACGTGAATTAGATGTACTTTGTGTAAATGAGTCTTCTTTAGGTGTATTTTGAGTTGATACACTAGAAGATGCACTTGAACCAAATCCAGTACTTGATGCTTTGCGTCCTTGAGATGTTGGTTTATCTTCAAATCCAGTTGCAATTACTGTTACGACAATTTCATCTTGTAATTCTGGATTAATTACAGTACCAAAAATCATATTTACATCTTCATCTGCTGCATCTTGTACAATATCAGCTGCTTCTTGAGCTTCGAATAAAGATAAAGATTCGCCACCTGTAATGTTCATTAACACACCTTGTGCACCAACAATTGATGTTTCAAGTAATGGTGATGAAATAGCTTTTTTAGCAGCTTCCACCGCTCTATTTTCACCTGAAGAAACACCAATACCCATTAAAGCGGAACCTTGGTTAGACATAATTGTCTTAACGTCAGCAAAGTCTAAGTTCACTTCACCTGATACAGCGATTAAGTCAGAAATACCTTGAACACCTTGACGTAAAACATTATCTGCTTCTTTAAATGCTTCCATCATAGGTGTTGATTTATCAACGATATCTAATAAACGATCGTTAGGAATAACGATTAACGTATCAACTGCAGCTTTCATAGCTTCAACACCTGCTGCTGCTTGTGTAGAACGCTTACGTCCTTCAAAGCCAAATGGACGAGTTACAACACCAACTGTTAATGCTCCCATTTCTTTAGCAATTTTAGCAACTACTGGTGCAGCACCTGTACCAGTACCGCCACCCATACCAGCAGTAACGAATACCATATCAGCGCCTTGAATAGCATCTTCAATTTGTTCGCGTGATTCTTCAGCAGCTTTTTTTCCAATTTCTGGATTTGCGCCTGCACCTAAACCACGAGTTAATTTTTCACCGATTTGGATTTTAGACTCTGCTTTAGATAAGTTTAATGCTTGTCCATCAGTGTTAATTGCAATAAATTCTACATTATTCATTCCATGATCAATCATGCGGTTAACAGCGTTGTTACCACCGCCACCTACACCGATGACTTTTAATGTCGCCAAATGATTAAATCCTTGTTCAAATTCTAACATTTATTTTTCCTCCTAGTCTTAATGGCCAATTATTCAAATAGAGATTTCATGAGCTTTTTAAATTTACTTTCTTCTTTATCAGATTTTTCATGTTCATCTTCATAATGATGTGTTACTTCTTGATGGTCGTTTTCATCATACGTTTCATAATCATCATGTTTCTCCGCTTTATCACGTACTTCTGGTTGATGATTGTCGTAATTTTCTTCGTTTTTATTAGACTTACGTTTAAACCAGTCAAAACCACCTGATTTTGAAGTATGGTTACTCTCGTCATTTTCAATGACTTCTTCTTCAAATTCATCATTATCTTGATAATTTATTGTAACATAATCTAATAATTCATCAAATGTGATACTACTAGAAATAGTAGAAATCGCTGAAGTAAATTCAGGTTTTCTAATTCCCATTTGAGAAGGTGTATGGATTCTTATTTTTTCATTAACCATTGTATTTAGTAATTCTTTAACACCTAGTAAGTTTGAAGAACCACCTGTAACAATAAATCCACCATTTACTTTAGTTAATCCTAAATCTACTAACACATCAAATACCTCATCAAAGATATCTTGCATTGTTCTTTCAATAATTGCACTTAAATCTTTTTGAGTATATTCTACTAATTCATCACTATCTACTTGATCAACACTGAAGACATCTTGATCAGACGCTGATTGTGTAAAAGCGTGTCCATATTGGTGTTTAATTTTTTCAGCTGTTTCATATGTAGTGTTTAATTCTTCTGCGATATCATCTGTAATATCACGTCCAGCTAATTCAATTGAATCAGCATCTATAAGTTCACCACGTTCATAAAAGGCGATTTGAGTAAGGTCTTCACCAATATCAATAACACATGCACCTAATTCTTTTTCAGTTGCAGTTAAAATAGAGCCATAGTTATAAGCATCTGAATAAACATCTAATACATCTACTCCACAAGATTCAACACATTTAATCATATTAATTAAAATTGACTTGTGAATTGCAATAACGCCTGCTTCTACTTTTAATGAATGTCTTGCAATGAGTTCTTTAGGGTCAGAAACCTCATTATCTCCATCTACAATGAATCTAATCGGGAACACATCAATAACTTCTGTATCAGAAACGTCATTTTTTTGACGTATACCTTCTAAGACATTTTCAATATGTGAACCACTAATTTCTGTATCTTCATAAAAATCAATTTCATTTGCTTCATCGTACACTTCAGTACCGATGATAGGTAGTTTTAAGAAAACTTCTTTTATATCCACACCTGATGCGATAGAAGCTTTTTTAATTGTATCTTTAATTGCTTGTTTCGCAATATCAAAATCATCAATCAATCCATTCTTAATACCGCTAGTGTAGGTTTGCCCTGTACCTATCACATTAATACCGTTGTGAAATTTTTCGCCTACTATTGTTTTAACACTTGATGAACCAATATCTATGCTTACATAGTAATGTTCCTCCATAGATAGGCACCTCCTGACAAAATACTATTAAAATACACTATATTTAGTTTACAATACGTCGTTTAGCTTGTGAACTATAAACACATATTATTATCGAAATTTTTTAATTATTTGTATCCGATTGTTCGCTTATTTTATTTAATACACTTTGTAATTCATTTTTTGCCTCTGTTTCTTCTTGTGTTTTTTGACGAACGTTTTGATCGGACTTAGAATTTACACTGCTATTTTCATTATATGGAATAAATGATGCTCCTACAGATAAATCAATATATCCTTGTGTTTTTAAGTTACCTGAACTATCTTTTTCAAGAGATTGAGACATTTGAGGATAATACTTGATTTTATTAGCTATTGTATTTATATCTCCTACTACTTGCATTCCATCTTTCATATATAAAAGGACTCTATTTTGTTGGTTCTGTAAAGGCGCATATTTAATTTCTGAAATCATGTTTCTCGTTTCATTAGACATTTTAGATAATGCTTTAGTAATATTATTTAAATCTTCACCTTTAAAATCTTCTAACATAGGTGCACTACTAGCAATATCTCCATTATAGTTTTTTAACTTTTTATTTCCTTCAATTATTGGAACATATTTATTTTTATCTTTTACAAAACCTACTAAGTTATTTTCAATAATTTTAACATTCAAAGTATTAGGTAACTGTTTATGAATCTCAACATCTTTGATTAATGAATTTTTCTTTAGATTATTTATAGCTTTACTTTTACTAAAAGTATAAATACGTGTTCCATCTTTAACATTTAATTCTTTTTCAACTTGACTATTACTTACATTATGATTACCACTAATATTAATATAAGAAATTCTACTTAATGGTGTAAACATATATAGTAAAAATATTAAAATTAAAAGTATTAAAGCTGTAATGATAATATATTGAATACGTTTTTGTCGTTTTCTTTTATCTTTTTTTTGTTGTTCTCGTTTTTCAGCTACCGTTAAGTGCGCATATTTATTATTTTGAAATTTACTACGCTTATTTCTTAAACTTGTTTTTATTTCTTCTTTTAAGTTTCTATTTTTACTTTTCGAAGAATTTAAATGTTTATTTGACGTTCTATTATTTGAAAGATTCTTTTCTTTTTGGATATCATCTTTTTGTTCAACATGATTTTCACTTTTCTTCTTTTCATCATTTTCTAATTCAGCTTTATCTTCATCAAAAGTACGCTTGATAGAACGAATCTTTTTGTTTCTATTACCTCTTTTATCATCCAATTACTTCACATCCTTTAATTAAGATGGTAGGTATGTACGGAAACTTTCAATAAATCTTTCACCACGTTCTTCAAATGTTTTATATTGATCCCAACTTGCACATGCTGGTGAAAGTAAAACAACATCATTAGGTTCAATGACATCTTGAACTTTTTTTACTGCATCTTCTATATCGACTGCCTTAATAACTTCTTTGCCTTGACTATTACCTAATTTAGCAAATTTATCTTGAGTTTCACCGAAAACCACCATCACTCTAACATGTTTCATATAAGGAATTAATTCATCAAATCCATTACCTCGATCTAAACCACCACATAACCAAATAATAGGTTGTTTAAATGAGTTTAAAGCAAACTGTGTCGCTAAAGTATTGGTTGCTTTAGAGTCATTATAATATTTATTTGTTCGATTCGTTCCAATATATTGTAATCGATGCTCAATCCCTGAGAATGTTGTCAAACTATCCACGATAGCCTTAACTGTTACGCCTGCAAGTATTGCAGCTAAAACAGCAGCTAAAATATTTTCTAAGTTATGTTTTCCTGGTAAAACTAAATCATCAATATTAATAATCTTAACGTCATTATAAACAATATAATTATCTTTAATATAGATGCCATCTACTTCTTGTTGAGTAGAAAAATATAATACTTTAGCTTTTAAATCTTCAGTTTCAATTAAATGACGTTGATGATAATTACAAATTAAATAATCATTTTCTGTTTGATTTTTATAAATACGTCGCTTAGCATTTTGATAATTTTCTAATGACTCATGATAATCTAAATGAGCAGAATAGATATTTGTAATGATGGCAATGTGAGGTTTGTAATGTTCAATGCCCAGTAATTGGAATGATGATAATTCGGTAATTAAATATTCATCGGGTGATGTTTCTTGAGCAACTTTAGAAGCAACATACCCAATATTTCCCGAAAGTCTTCCAGTTAATCTACTTTTTTTAAACATGTCTCCAATGAGAGAAGTTGTTGTTGTTTTACCATTTGTACCAGTCACTGCAATAATTGGAGCTTCAGAAATTAAATAACTCAATTCTACTTCAGTTAAAATTGTAAGACCACGTTTATATGCTTCATCAATAATTGAAACTGTATAAGGTATACCTGGGTTTTTAATAATAATTGGGTTATTATCAAGTAATGATAATGGATGACTACCATCAACAATTTTTACACCTAATGTTTCTAAGTCTTTTGCATGGGGATCTTTAGATAAATCTTTTCCATCATTTACTGTTACATTTGCGCCTAACTTAATTAATAATTTAGCTGCTTCATAACCACTTTTTGCTAATCCGACTACAAGAACATCTTTATTTTCTAATCCTGTATAATTTAGCATTCTAATGCACTCCTATCCATAATCCAATTAATCCTGAAATTAAACCTACAAGCCAAAAAACTGAAACAACTTTCCATTCACTCCAACCACTAAGTTCAAAGTGATGATGAATTGGTGTCATTTTAAAGATTCTTTTTTTAGTTAATTTATAAGATGACACTTGCAACATTACTGATAATGTTTCGATAACAAATACTAACCCTACAAAAAGTAATGAAAGTTCTTGATTTAACATGATTGAAATTGTAGCAAAAATGCCTCCTAATGCTAAACTTCCTGTATCTCCCATAAATACTTTAGCTGGATTTAAGTTATACGGTAAGAAACCGAGTAATGCAAAAATCATAATAATACAAAAAGCACCAATTGAAGGAGCATTTAACATGAAACTCATAATTGCATACATAATGAATCCAATTATTGATAAGCCAGTTGCTAATCCATCTAATCCATCAGTTAAATTCACTGCATTTGAGAATCCAACTTGCCAAAAAACAATAAAAATAACATACGCAAACGACAATGGAATTCCAAAATTAGTAAATGGAATATTTACATTTGTTGAAAATTCTATTAGATGGAAAACGTCGCTTAGAATAAAAAATATAATTGCTATTGCAATTTGAGCTAAAAATTTCTGCTTACTTGTAAGTCCTTGGTTATTTTTTTTAACTACAATAATGTAATCATCAATAAAACCAATGAGCCCAAATCCTATTGTTACGAAGAGTAATAGAATAATAGGATTAGAATGATCTATAAAAAATATGGCAATGATAGATGTAATAATAATACTAATTAAAAAAGTTAAACCACCCATAGTTGGTGTGCCCGTTTTTTTCATATGACTTTGAGGTCCTTCTTCACGAATGCTTTGGCCAAATTTCATTCTTTTAAGTGTCGGTATAAGTACAGGAACTAAAATAAGTGTGATAAGTAATGCAATAATCGCAAGTATAAAAAGCATGGTAATCTCCTTTATATATTTTAAATTTATTCGTTTTTCGCTTTATTTTCTTTATAATCTTATCAATTTTCAAACTAATTTTATATATATTATGTAAGAAAATGAGTCTATAAATAAGGTATACATCATAAATGACACCTTATTTATACTCATTTAAAGCAACTTCATTTATCCTTAAGAATCATTTTTATCATTAGAAATTGAATCAGTTGAATTATCTGAAGTATTATTTGAATCAGTTTCATCCGAATCAGTTGAGGATGTACTATCATTAGGATCATCAGTAGACAATTCTATTTCAACTTTATTATTACTTTTAAGTGTTGAACCACTTGCAACAGATTGTTTTGTTACATATCCACTGCCTTTAGTCGTAACATTGATTCCAGTTAATTCTTGAAAAGCTAGAACATCGCCTGTTGTCCAACCTTTCATATTTGGCATAGTAATATCACCATCTGTCACTGCTAATACTTTACTATTCGGTAATAATTTTGCATTAGCTTTAGTAGATTGAGTTTTTATTGTATTACCATTACCAATAATTACAGGTTGTAAATCTTGTGCTTTAAGACTATCTTGTGCTTTTTGACTTGATTTTCCTACAACATTTGGCACTTTACTATACTGTGCCGATTGAATTTCATCTTTTTTGGAGCCTACATTTAAATACTTAAGTGTATTTTCCATAATAGGTTTAAAGGCTTTACTTACACCTAATTCATATGCTTCTTGATCGTTTTTCTGAGCCAGACTCATCCCGGCATAAACAATAACTCTAGGATGCTTTTTAGGCGCATCTCCTATAAAGCTTACAAAGTAAGGATTTGACCCTTTAACATAACCACTACCATTTTCATTAACTACTTGAGCAGTACCTGTTTTCCCTTCAATATCATAACCATCAACACGATAATTTGAAGCGTGACTTTTATCACTATTTACTACTTTATCTAATTCTGTTTCAACTTTATCCGCAGTGTCTGAAGTGATAGGTTTTCCAGCTATACTCTTTTCACCAGTGTAAAATGTTTTCTTTGAAATTGGATTCTCTATACTTTGGACAAACCAAGGTTTTAACATGTTTCCTTTATTAAAGAAAGCTGATTGTGCTTGTATCATTTGTACAGGTGTCACTGTAGTTGATTGACCGAATGATGACGTTTTTTGTTGTAATTCATTTGACCAAGCAATATTCCCTTTTAATTCGCCATCAAACATACCATTTGTAGACTTACCAAATCCAAAGCGCTCATACCAAGATTTCATTTTATCAGCACCAACTAAATCTTGAAGATGCATCATCAATGTATTAGATGAGTATGTGAAACCTAATGACATTGGAATTTCTCCCCAACCAGTTTTATTCCAGTCAGAAATTCTCGAACCCATAATATCACGATGACCAGATTCATATTTTTCTTTAGGATTAAATTTACCTTCTTGGATAGCTGCTGCTAATCCATACGATTTAAATGTTGAACCTGGCTCATATGCATTTTGATATAAGTCATTAGCCCATTTTTTTCCAAAGTTTTTACCCGTTTCAGGATTAAACGTTGGGCGTTGACTGTATGCTAGAATTTCTCCTGTTTTAGCATCCATAACCACTGCAAATAAATCTTTTGGTTCATATCGTTTCACCATGTCATCAAGTGCCTCTTCGACAAATATTTGTATATTGGAATCAATAGTTAGATGAACGTCATCACCACGTTTTGGTGCTTTTTCATTTTTACTATTTGGTGCAATATAACCCCAAATGTCATGTATATATGATAGTGAGCCTTTCTGTCCATTTAGGTAACTATTAAAAATCTTTTCTACTCCTAATGCACCGTTTAATTCACCAGTATCCGGATTTTTTTGAGCCATGCCAATTAAATGAGAAGCAAAATTACCGTTAGGATAAAATCGTTCAGTTTCTGGATATAAGGTAATTCCTGGTAAATCCATTTTGTCGAGCTTAACTTTATCTTGGTATGTTAAATTTGTTCCTTTTTGTCCAAATTCAACTTGAAAGGCTTTTTTTTGATTAAGTCGTTTTTCGATTTCATCGGGTTTCATATCAATAATTTTTGATAATTGTTTTGCTGTTTTCTTTTTATCTTTAACATACCGTGGTGTATCTCCAACTTCCCCAGCACTTTTATCAATAATGGCTACTAATTTATACCTTTGAACATCTTCGGCTAAAATTTTACCGTTTCTATCGTAGATTTTCCCTCTTTCCGGCTGTTCTTGCATTTTTACGAGATACTTTTCATTAGCGCGCATCACTAAATTTTGTCCATCTGAATGCCCAGTTATCATGATATATGAATATCTTAAAAGCAATACAAAAAAGAGCAGTCCGAATAATCCAACAAGGAGGACTGCTCCTAATTTATTTTTTCTAATTTTAATTTTTCGCTTCGCCATTAGTACGCACTACCTTTACATTATCGTTCTTTAGGCTCATACCTTGTTTTTTAGCCTGATCGTAAATGCGCTCGTAAGAAGAATTTTTCTTAATTTCAGATTGAATTGCATTGTTCTCATTAGATTGTTGTTCAATTTTTTGGTCTAAATCGGCAATTTTGTCATTTGTATCGTACGCATCCATTTTTAAAGATAGCATATAGATTGCCAAAACAGCAATTGCTGTAACAAGCGTTATGTATAAAAACTTCTCAAATCGCGTAAGTTGAACAACAACCTTTTTAGTTACTGTTCTCGTTTCAGGTTGTGTCTTAGGTTGTTCTTTCGGTATGCTAGTGTGCTGAATGTGTTCATATGGTTCGTAAATTTTTTCTACAGCCATCCTCAATTACTCCTTATTTTAATATTTCAGCAACACGTAATTTTGCACTACGTGCTCTATTGTTTTCGTCTAAATCCGCTTCTGTAGCAGTAATTGGTTTACGATTTACTCGTTTTAACTTAGGTGTATAGGCTTCAGGAATAATTGGTAAACCTCTAGGCACGTCAGGTCCTTTTTCGTATTCTTGGAAAATTTGTTTACATAGTCTATCTTCCAAAGAGTGGAAAGTAATAACTGAAATTCTACCTCCTACTTTAACATGCTCAATGGCTTGTTCAATTGAATCTTCGAAAGCAGAGAGTTCATCGTTCACTGCTATTCTAATCGCTTGAAAAACGCGTTTAGCAGGATGACCACCTTTTCTTCGAGCTTTGGCTGGAATACCTTCTTTAATAATATCTACAAGCTCTAACGTTGTTTCAATAGGTTGTTGTTCACGGTGTGCTTCTATTCTTCTCGCTATTTGTTTAGAAAACTTTTCTTCTCCATAACGATAGAAAATTTTAACCAATGCCTCATAAGGCCAATCATTAACAATATCATATGCAGTTAGTTCTTGCGTTTGGTCCATACGCATATCTAACTTTGCATCATGATGATAACTAAATCCTCTTTCAGGTATATCAAGTTGTGGACTTGAAACACCTAAGTCATAGTAAATACCATCTACTTTTTCAATTCCTAAATTTTTCAAAATATCAGTTAATTCTCTAAAGTTATTATGTACAAACGTGACCTTGTGTAAGTGATCTTTTAGTACTTCTTTAGCATTTTCTAATGCAGTAGTATCTTGATCGATTGCAATCAGCCTACCGTCATCGTTTAATTGATTTAATAAATAGAGTGCATGACCAGCTCCACCAAGCGTACAATCTACATATATGCCATCTTCTTTGATGTCTAATTTATCTATTGTTTCTTTTAGCATAACGCTTACATGATGAAACACTATAAATTCCTCCATTAAAAATCAAAATCTATTAAATCCTCGGCAATATCTTCAAAATCTTCTTCTGATTCTTCATAAAAATCCTTCCAAGTTTCTCTGTCCCAAATTTCTATACGATTTGAAACACCTATTACCGTACATTCTTTTGTTAAATTTGCGTATTTCCTCAAATTTTGAGGAATATTAATACGCCCTTGTTTATCTAGCTCTACTTCGATAGCTCCAGAGAAGAACATACGCATAAACTTACGTGCGTCTTTTTTTGTCATAGGTAAGGTTTTCATTTTCTCTTCAATCTGTTGCCATTCTTCAAGCGTGTAGCCAAACAAACATTTATCAAGGCCTCGTGTGATAATAAAACGTTCATTTAAGTCATATCGAAACTTAGATGGAATTATCATACGTCCTTTAGCATCTAATTGATGCTCGTATTCTCCCATGAACATTATTATCACCTCACCTTATTAATAATTTACCACATCTCACCACTATCCTCCACTAATTATGTAAAATATCTTAAAATTCTTTAATTTGACATAAAAAGACCCATATTATCTAAATAGATAATATGGGTTTTTCCTTATAAATCAAGGTTTTATAACAATTTGATTAAATGTGTATTTAAGTGGGGGATAAGTGGAGGGACTGAACATATCTATCCCAAATTCATTCAACATTTGAAGTGGGTTCCAAATTCTTTCTTGTAAACCACCCATTGGATGCAATACATGTTCAATTTCTCTAAAATGTTTCATACTAATATCGTTATCTCTTTCAATGTTAAGTAAATAACGTTTTAATAAATAATCAAATTGTTTGTTATGAATCTCGTAATTTTTCTTTACTAAATTGATATTATCTTGATTATCATTAACCTCTTTACAAAGTAATTCATATATTTTGTCATGATTTTCTTTCAAAGACTCCACATTTTGAATAAATGTATCTGAAGCTTTACTACGAACAAATTTTTCTCTATCATTTTCTATTCCATATATAATGATATTTTCAATATCTAGCTGATATTGATTAATTAATTTTTCTATTCTATTTGGTAAATAAGTGATTTTCATTCTTGGTAAGACAATAGGCATTTCAACATCTAAAATTTTAAATACTTCATTCAATTCAGCCCAATATTTAATTTCACTCGGCCCACCAATAAAAGCTACTGTATTGAATAGCCATTCTTCCATAACTGGTCTAGTTACTACATTATTAGAGAAACGAGCCGGTTCTTTTTCAACTAATTTTAATAATTCATCTTCATTATATGTAATATCTGATTTACTCAACTTGAATACATTATCTTTTTTAGTAATTAGTTGACGCATACTATCTTCATTAAGGAACAAATGAACATTGGTCTCTGTTTCAATCATTTTGCTTAAGCCTGATTGCGTAGTTAATTTTTGTGTATTTCTAAACGCATGATTAATTTCATTATGTTTTTGAATAATATTTTTCAGTAATGGCTTTTCCAATTCACGAACTTTTTCATATTGAGCGTCAATAAATAGTACACCATAGTCTTTAAAAACTTCTTGGAGTAACCCTTTAAAAATATCGGTCCAATTATTGTACTTTTCTATAATTTCTAAACACATTTGATAAAGTGCATTAGTATGTGTCGTTTCTTTTAATTCTTTAAAAAATTGATTAAGTGCTTCAATCATCTGTTCTTTGTCTGGAATATAACGAGTAACGTTTGTTTCAGGTGGCGTCATCGTATGATACTTCACTTTATGTAATTGAGCATCTTTTGAATTATAAGCATACGTATGATTTACTTCTTCAAAGTCATGGTCTTCACCCGCAATCCAAAAAACAGGTACAACAGTTTGTTGATATTTTTCAGTTAATTCACGACTTAAATTAACAATTGAAAGAATTTTATGAAACGTATATAAAGGTCCTCCAAAAAGACCAGCCTGTTGGCCACCAACTACCACTTTAGCTCCTTCACTAAGTGCAGTAAGATGAGTCTGTTGAATTTTTGTTATATTCAAATCGGACATATACGATTTAATCACTTGAGCAAGTTGTTGCTCTCTACCATTATTAGAACGCTTCATTCTTTGATCAAAACTAGATGGTTTAACTGGATTATATTGATAAAATTCCAATAATGCTTCATCACTGTTTTCTAACTTAGTAATAAATGAATCTTTTTCTTGAATATTAGTTATTTTACAGTTCATTCCCTTACTCCTTCGATATAACATTACTTATTTAGTATAAAGATTATATCCTTAGATGACAATTTTACGGCTTAAATATTGAAAATCAAAACCATTTTATCAGACTATTGAATAATTAATATGTTACTAAATGAAAAAAACATATGAATTACGATATAATATATATAAAGAATTTAAGGGGGGATAGGAGAACATGACTAAAGTTCATCATCTTGAAATAAATTATAAAACTGATGAATTATTTAAAACATTTAGAGAATTAGGTAATAAAGACTTATATATGGTTGAAGAATTTAAGGGGCAAATGATCGACGCAAGTTCAGACTCACCATTTTATGGTATTTTTAATGGTGATAATTTAGTAGCACGAATGGCCTTGTTAAAAAAGGGTGATGTCGAAGAAAGCTATTTTCCAAATTATGATGATTATTTATTACTTTGGAAATTAGAAGTGTTAGACGCGTATCAACAACGCGGTTATGGTCAAGCATTAATTGATTACGCTAAATCATTACAATTACCTATTAAAGCTATTGCACGTCAAGATTCTAAAGCGTTTTTTACTCATCATGAATTCAAAGACGTCAATTCTAAAAACCCAGAAGGATTTGATATCCTTGTATGGTATCCAAATGATTAAGATATAAACTCTATTTGCATAAAAGAAGCCTGGGTTATTATTTTATCTTAGGCTTCTCATTAATTATTATTCCACTAAATTAACCAATTCGTGTAAAGATTGTATTTCATAATCTGGCACAATATTACTGTTATTTTCTTTATTACGATAGTTAAACCAACATGTTGTAATACTAGCATTTTTTCCCCCTAGTATATCTGAGGTAAGAGAGTCTCCTACTATCATTGCAGTCTTTCTTTTTTCTTCACCAATTCTTTCAAAGATGTAATCAAAAAATTCACTCATAGGTTTTTGATAACCTGTTTCTTCTGAAATATATACTCCTGCTAAGATATCTTTAAATTCCAATTGAGCAATCCGACGTTTTTGGGTATCTGTAACCCCATTAGTCACAATAAACAATTCACATTCTTGGCTTAATCGATCAATTGTTTCTAAAGTAGAGTTGAAGAATTTTAATGGCGCTTTAGCTAATTCATCTCTAAATAAAAAATCAGCTTTTTTACCATCTACGTCTATACCATACTCTTTAAAATAATTAATAAAACGATGAGTTAATACTTCTTCTTTAGATAGGTCATTTTTTTGAAACGCTTCCCAATGACTTTGATTTACTTTCTTAAAAAATTGAAAATCTTCTTCAGTTGGATAATGACCAAAATGTTGTGCCATTTTATGAAAAGCTCGATCTTCTGCATCAAAAAAGTCAACAATTGTATCATCAAAATCAAGTAAAATAGTATCGTATTTCATTTATATTCTCCTAATCCGTTTATATCTATTATTTTATCAGATATAAACAGAATAAAAAAAGCACTTAAGAAGATATCTCTCCTTAAGTGCAAAACATCAAACTAACTGTCTCAAATTTTAATTAGAAACCAAATACTTTTCCTAAGATACTTACGCCGCTTTCTACGATGTCTACGATGCTTGTACCTAGTTTTGTCCAGTCTTGGTTTTGTGCTGATGTTACAGTATTTGCAATTGCTTCTGCTAATTTAGTCATTTTAATTTCTCCATTCTTATTTTAATTTTTAAGTATAATAAATTAGAATCCTAAGTATTTACCT
>NZ_JBXWKZ010000001.1:90184-152569 GCF_058191515.1 Staphylococcus sp. CoH_129_LAB_1
ACTAATTTAGTCATTTTAATTTCTCCATTCTTATTTTAATTTTTAAGTATAATAAATTAGAATCCTAAGTATTTACCTACGATACTTACACCATTTGCTACGATGTCTACGATACTTGTACCTAATTTTGTCCAATCTTGGTTAATACCTGCATCTACTGTATTTCTGATTGCGTCGAATAATTTATCCATGTTTTGTTATCTCCTTTGTATTATTTATAGTTAATGATTAATTTAGAATCCTAAGTATTTACTTAGTAAACCTACACCGTTTTCAACGATACCTACAATACTAGTACCTAATTTTGTCCAATCACCATTAATACCTGCAGTTACTGTATCTTTAATTGAGTTAAATAAACCTTCCATCTTATACACTCCTTAGAAATTAATTGGTAAAATTCTAAAACGATAGGTAACTTGTTTGTATTGCTTTGTTTAACTATCGTTTTGTTATCTTTACTATAAAGGGTTTATAACCTTTTATGTATTATTCTCCGTAACTCCTACTTTAATCATCATAACTGTACTTTATAAAATCCAAATAACACACTTAGGAATTCAAATATGTGCTAATAAAAAGCATATTCTTTTTAAAATTATAATTTTAAATTTTATATATATAATTTTAATGCGTCTAAAATTTATAAATATGTTATTATTTTAAAGTATATATTTAAATTAATGACTTAAAGGCGGTGATTTTAAGGATATACATTACTATCATCTTAGAATAAATGAATATTAAAACTAGTATGTTTTAAAGAGAATACGTAGTGAACGACATCTTTAAAACTTACACAGAGATAAGTACATTAAAAAATGGAAAGCATATTTACCATAATAAAATAAGAAAAAGCAACGTAAAAAGATTGGCTATTCAAATGTGCTAATTGTTTAATTTTTATTAACTATAGGCATATCTATATATTTTTCCAATTTATTCGGTTTTAATTCTAACTCTGTTTCAAATAATAATACTTTAAACAATGTTAAATCTATCAAAGTAAGCTTTAAATTTAACATTAATAATGATTAATTATTTATTTAAGCTATTGCTTTTCCTTTAAAAATAGCTTATTTATCCTCTACTTTTAATATATAAGGAGTTAAAAAATGAAAAAAATTTTATATTTACTTTTTAGTAGCGCTTTAATTCTAGGTGCATGTAGTAACAATAATTCATCTAGTGATGATTCTGATAATAAATCAGAAAAGAATTCTGAAAAGACAACAGATAATAAAACTAAAGAAGAAAAGAAGTCTAAAGAGAACAAAAGCTTTAAAGAAGACAAAAAAGAAAAATTTTCTAATGAAAGCAATAAGAATCTTAATTCAAGTACAAAGGAACATAATAATGAACAAAACTCTCAAGATAATTCATCGAATAAACAGATTCAATCAACTCAAAATATTGATATAACAAATATTAAAGATAAAAATACTCTTGAGTCTGTTATCTATGGAAATTATAGTGAAACTGATAAAATTCAAGCTTATAATAATGTAGTAGCTAATGGTGTTATTCCTCAAGGTAATGTTATGGAAGGTCCTGCTTATGCAGCTTATGAGAGTTCTTTAAGAATTGAAAATGGTCAAGAACAATCAGTTTATGACCGTCCAAAAGAACAAGATGCTCCAGTAGAAGATAAAAATATAAATTCAGATCCTAATGATGAAATAAATGCCGCTCAAACTAAAGATGAGTATTATGACGCTTTAAGAAAAAAATATAATGGAGGCCTTTCATCTGGTGAATTACAAACAAAATATGCTATAGAACAGGGTTACTATGATAGCGACGATGCTGAAGAAGTGTATCAGAATATAAAAGATCAAGAAAAAGAAATTGAAGATGGAAAATGGAATAAATATAGAAATTAAGTCCTCAATATTTATATGTTAATATAGAATCACAAAAACCTCGTAACTATAATAGTTTATGAGGCTTTTTAGTATCTTAGAAGAAAGTCATTACCCTTTTTATTAGTTAGCTTTTTAAAACCTATAATATCGATGTTTTTATCTAATTCCTTTTTATAACTTTAGTATATCTTCAAACTTTTCATCAAATAAGATTAAATATCTGTAATATTATCACAAAAATATAACTACATAATACATTTATGACAAGCAAATTCTTAGAAACCTCATATTTTTAAAATACAAGAGATTGATCTTGAACATGAAAATACATTTTAAAAGTAAATAATGAATCTCTAAAAAAAATGCCTTATGAAACAAAGAATAAACGCCTCTTTTTTAACTACTAAAAATGCTTTTAGTAAGCAAAAATTTGATGCCAACTTAGATAGGTTTATAAATGATCTAGATTCAATAGCTAGTAATTTAGAAAGGCAAGCTATGTTTATTTTTTATTCTATACAATAAAAACAATATTGCGATGAAGATAAATATTTTATAACAGATATGATAACTTTAAATTTTCAATCATATGACCTAGAACATACAAATCATAATACTGCTATAGCTATCAAATATATAAGTATTCATATTATTAGTAAAAAGTACAATTATACATAATAGAAAAACAATTTAATTTCCTATATAAATTAATTAAACTATTTTTGTATTACCTTCTTTTTTATATTATAAATAGTAAGTATAATATATTAATAAATTAAGATGATTTATTTCTCTTATTTATAATGCAAGTATATAGAACGAATTTTAGGAGTGGAATGATGAAACTTAGAGCATTAGAGGCTAGCGATTTACCTTTTGTTCATGAATTAAACAATGAATACTCAATTATGTCTTATTGGTTTGAAGAGCCATATGAGTCTTTAACAGAACTTCAATATCTATTTGATAAGCATTTATTAGATGAATCTGAAAGACGTTTTATTGTAGCAGATGAAAATCAAGTAGTCGGTATTGTTGAATTGGTAGAAATTAATTATATACATCGTAATTGTGAAATCCAAATAATTATTAAACCTGAGTTTAATGGCAAAGGATATGCAAAATTTGCTTTTGAAAAAGCGACAAGTTATGCATTTGATATATTAAACATGCACAAAATTTATTTATATGTTGATGCAGACAATGAAAAAGCTATACATATATATAAATCACAAGGGTTTAAAACTGAAGGATTACTCAAAGAACAATTTTATACTAAAGGTCAATACAAAGATGCCTATATAATGTCACTATTGAAATCTGAATATAGTTTGTAGCATAAAATTGTTAATATATCAATTTACATGACAAACTTATGAAACTGAAGTTGAAACATTTTGATTTTTTAAATAAATTTTAAATTGTTTTCACCAAATTTCCCCAAACATAGCAAAAACCCCGTAACCATAATGGTTTACGGGGTTTATTAGCGTCCTGGGAGGGATAGTATAAACGCTATAACCATAGTGTTTACAACGTTTGAAGTCCCTTTTGGGTCCCTAAAACTTGTATGTATAAAATAACCGTATCGAAATCGAGGCGGTTAAAATAAAAAAACACCACGCTCATAAGAACGTGGTTTAGCCTCATAAATAAATCTGACAATCGTCTAATATCACAAATTGGGTATGTCTCTATTATAACATAAAAAGCTACCCAGTGACATGTTAGGTAGCTTAAAAAATGATACGGTCAGCTTCTTACTGCTAAAACGCAAGCAAGTCCTCCGTACATATAAAACGTAACTCCGACTATTTACATAACCGAGTACGCCAGTGCTATGCACTGTTTCCTCACATTTATTATAGCATAAAAAAGCCTACTAGAGAGTGTATCATCTAGTAGGTAAATACATCACAATAACCTACCCTCATTCGAGGACACAGCAAACCGGCTCGTCAGCCGCACATATGAATTCTCAGTTAATGTGATGTAGGCACTTTATACAGTCTGTGCCAGTAATGACTGAGTACATTTCATGAATGACCATTTCGTATCTCCATTATAACATAAAAAAAGAGGGACAAGCACTAAACTTGTCCCAAAAAATGTGTGAAATAGAAACGCTATTATTTATCCGTTATAGCATATTACTTCCAGTCAATTGTACCCCAATACTTCTCTTTTTTAATTCTTTCTTGAATATCTGTAATTTTACATACAGCACAATAAAAGTAACCAGTTTTAGGGTTAGTTGGATATTTAAATTTAACCCACCAATAACCATCTTTTTTAGTCACGCTTACAAAGTCAACCCATTGATTAGGTTTAATCCAGTCACTTTGAGGCACTACGCTTCCAGTTATTCCCGGTGAACGTCTCACTTTGACAGTAGCATTTGAAGTGAAACGACCTTTCCAATTCCATGTGATTTTAGGTGTCGTTTCTTTAGATTTAGATGAGAATAATGATACTTTTTTAGCTTCTGATTTCTCACTAAATTTAGGACGGATAAACCACATTTGTGTTTCGTAATTGTGTTGTCTGCGTGTTGCAGTTTCCCAACCAGTACCATTGTTGATAGGACCAGCAGTCCAGCCACCATTTAACCAGTTTTGCTCGATAACAGTAATGTGATCAAGTGTTGCCTCGATTACCCATGCGACGTGTCCGTAACCTCCACCGAGTTGAGCGCCCCATACAACTAAATCACCCGGTTTAGCTAAGAAACTAGGTGTATTTTTATATACCGTTGCCTCTGTTTTGAAATTTTTAACATTTTCACTGTTGAATGGAATATCTTTCGCACCTTCACCTTTCAAACCATGACCAAATAATTTATCCCAACCAACATTAGCATAATCAAAACATTGGAAAGCAGCGTATAAATCATAATCATATTGCTTACCTTCTGTTGATTTTAACCATTTAACAAATTCATCTCTAGTCAATGGTGTAGCACCTTTTTTAGGTTTTATAGGTGTAGGTTTAACTTCTACTTTCTTTTTATAATATTTAGCGACTATTTTATCTAAGTTTTTAGTAGCACGTCCATATCCAGCAGCTTCAAGCACGTTCCCCGGATCAATCTTGCCTACTTGAATATCTTGATGTCCTGGCATATGATCTGTGTAGTCAATATTCCAGTATTCAGCAAGATATGCTAATACTCTGGCACCATTGTCTAAAGATTTTTGAGAACGCGCTTTATCGCTAAAGTAACAGATTTCAACGCCAATTGCTACATCATTAGCGTCTTTCCCGTACCAAAGGTTATCAGTAGGCGCATCGTATAATACATGCCACGCTTTCTCTGTTGTAGGAATACAAATGATTGCTTCTTTATTATCTACAAAGATATGTGCGCTTGCTACTTGATTCCATGGAATATTATATGTGTTCTCATAATAATTCACATTAGTTTGTGCTGATGTATTAATATTCCCTGTGTCATGTGCCACGATAAATTGAGGTTTACCGCCATCTAATTTCTCTCCGTATCTACGTGTGCCTTTAGTTAATAATTGGTAACGTACTTTTACACCTTTCCAGTTTTCAGTAGCCATTTATTTCACTCCTATTTTAAATTATTTTCTTTAAGGTATTCTTCTTGCACTTTAGATTTATCGTGTATTAGATATGAGTTTTTATAGACACCGTAAATCGCGATAATAAATGGTACCGCTGATGTGAAGAAGTTTTCCCATGCGTTTAATTTATCTGGATTTAAAAATTCTACTTCGATACCGCTTGATTTTAATGCTAGATACAAAGCACCTAACATACCACCTAATAAGCCGATATATTGTTTTAATTTGTCTGAAGTCATTTATTTCACTCCTATTTTTGTATTAAAAAAGCCGACCTAAAAAGGTCAGCTATCAATTATTTATATTTAAGTTTTATTGTAATAGGTTCGTAAGTTTTACCATATTCCGTATCGCCAACGTAATTCAAGTGTTGAACAAATTCGTTAATTTCATCTATGCGATTGAATTCGCCTTTAGGATAACTTGAAACGGCATACCAAAACGGACTATTACCTAAGATGTCATTAGGGTTTAAAATTTTATTTCCCTTATAATCTGCTTCTAATATCTTTTTACCTGTTAAGTTGACTGTTTCCACTGGAATTCTTAACATAAAACTTTGATTTTCTATCCAAGTTGGCAACACGCTTGGTATTTCTGCAATTGTCGAACCATCATCAGCAGTTTCAAAAGTTGCTTTAGGTGTTATTTTTATAACTGGCTCTCCATCAGATATAAAAGGTTGTTTCTCTCCAACGATAGCATGTTGCTCAAGAAATGATTGTATAGTATAAGATATATATTCATGTCCATGTACATTAGGGTGTAAACCATCTGCTTGACCTTCTTGATATGAGAAGAAGTGTTGATTAACTTCGTCGTACCAAACACGTAAATGACTATTATGATATAAATCTAAACATGGAATAGCTAAACGTTTAGAAATACTTTTTATTACTTCAACTAATTCAACTAATTTATAACCATTTTTGCCTTGATTTTCATTCATCGGATTACTTTCAATTCTAGGTAACGGTGTAATTGTGACAATTGGCGTGTTAGGAAATTTATTCATCAAATTAGTTAATAATGTGTAAATATGGCTTGCCACCGTCGGAGCGTCTGTATCGGTTGCATTCCCTAATAATTTGCTTCCAGTAACACCCGAATAATCATTCGTGCCTAAAAACACAGAAATAAAATCAGGTTGTTCTGTGATAGAGTTAACTGCATTAAGTCGGTCAACATATCCTGTTCCACTGACACCTAAATTAACCACATTCAAACCTGTACGCTCTGCAATAAATTGATGGTAATTTTTTGAAGTTCTAAAATTAACTTCAGTTATACTGTCACCAATAAATACACCTGTTAATTTTTTTAGTGGCGAAACATTAACTTCAGGTACTTCTTCTTTACCAAAATAACCTTTTTCTATTCCATATTGTAAAAACTTCTCAAATATCACTTCATCTTGATTGAATTTATCCAAAACCATACCAGTAGCACTTTGAATAATTCTAATTTTTGTTTTCGTATCACTTGGGAATATGAAGCTATTGCCATACACATCGACATGAATTTCTAACACGTACATGCCACTAGGGAGTATCTTATCGATTGAAAAGCCGACTTTACCCACTGTATCTACCGAAGATTCACTTTCAAATGCTAAACCTGTTTCATTATATAAATACACTTTAGCAGGGTTACCCGATAACCAGCTCATATCCTCGTCTGAATTACTAGATAATTTAAAAGAAAAAAGACTACCATCACCTTGTTTGATTTGATTACCATTTGTTTCATTAATCAAACTTAAAACATTTTCCATTTTATCACCTCAATATAAAATGCTGACACATAAGTGCCGACTAAACTAATTTACCGAATTGTAATGTGCTAGATTTAACTGTAATGCCATTATAATTATCTATTTTTACTCTCAGTGTATTTGAGAAATAAATTGACGGACTTGTTCCATCAACATTCCATGTTAACTCGACATTATTTGTTCCCGGTTTTAACGTCACAGTTTTTTCGCTAGTATCTATTTGATCTACTGAAATAACCATACTAATATCATTACTATTATTATTTACAAATGTGCCTTTGAAACCATACTTACCAGAATCTGTACGTTGCAATGCTTCATATTTATAACTTAATAAACTAGAGTTTACGGCCAAATCGTTAGTCGTCACATTAGTTAATAAGTTCTTTTGAATTTGGAAGCTAGTTGATGTTGTCGGAGTGGTTGTTGAACTTGTAGAGCCACTACTTAATTTATTATCTACATATTGTTTGATAGCATTATCTACATATTGTTGTGTTGCATAACTATTTAATACTGTCGTATCTAACGTAGCTTTTTTCCAATCAGACCAAGTATCTGATTTGTTTTTAACGTATATATCCGGTGAATTGAATGGAGAATATTCTATTCTTTGGACAGTATCGTTTAATCGTTTATACGTTATATAGCCATAATTAGTAACTCCAGTGGGTAAACCTATTCCTTTAGTAACGTAATAAAAACCTGTCGTTAAATTAGATTTGTCAATAGTATTAAAATCGAAATCATTTAAAAGAATAATATTACCTTTTGTGTCAGTTAATTTAGTTTTTTGCCAATTTGTAAAATCAGGTAAAGTGGGTGAAATTCCAGCAGGACCTTGTTCGCCTTTATCACCTTTATCACCTTTGTCCCCTTTAGGACCTACATCACCTTTTTCTCCAGCTATCCCTTGTTCTCCTTGTGGACCTACTTCCCCTTGTAGACCTTGTGGACCAGTATCGCCTTTGTCACCTTTAGGACCTTTAAACTCTTTGTTATGTGTAGAGAGATAATTTTCTAAATCACTAGTTAATTTATCTTTAAAGCCATCGTTTAATAAATCTACTAAATCTTCAGACATGATTTGTTTTACTGTATCTTTAACTAGGTTTAAATTAACTTCTTTGGCTACTGCTTCTTCTACACCACTATCAACAATGGTAAATGAGAAGTTAGCAACGTGAACGGAATGTTCATTGCTTTCCATAAATAACTTACAATTTACTTTCCCAATGTGTTTAATCACATTAGAAGGTATGTCGTATTGGATCAAACCACTTTCAGGAATTAATACGTCGATTGTTTCATCAATGAATACAGAACCATCTTCCATAAATAAATTAAGTTTAGGTTTCATATCTGTTTTAGTTAAATCAACCGGACTGCCATTGTAATTAATTCTAATTCTGATAAATGCAGTGTTCTCATCTTCTGTGTAGAAACGACTACCAATGTCCCCTATATCAACATTTCTAGGGTTGATATGTGTTTCTACGTCTGTCATTTTGATTATCATATATGCACCTTCTTTGAATAATTAAAGGCTACCCACTCACAGTAGATAGCCTTATTTATATTTGTCCCTAACGTAGTAAAGACCTTTTAAACCTATTTTTTTGTAGTAATAATCAATGTTTGTAGCTTGATGTCTACACCAATTAATATCCGTTGCATATTGATGTGTTGCTGGATGTTTAGGGTTCCAGCGCATACGATACAACGTATTTTGTCCTTTGCTTATATAGTCGCCCCTTACAAACTTAGCACCGCCAATAATTGCTTTAGCTGGCGTTGTCCAACCGTTATTTTTAGCGAATGTCATAGCATAGTTAGGGTTATTGTCATATGCACCTATACCAAAGTAGTTATAAGCACCATAACGACCACTCGCAAAGTTAGATGTACCGTTACCACTTTCTAAGAAAGCATGAGAGATTAAGTAAATCTCATTCAGGTTATATTTCTTACAAGCATCAGCAAAGGCTTTACCTTGTCCGGATAACGTTCCTTTACCTTTTAAAATAACGTTTAATTTACTTACAGGAATACCTTGATATTTACCTAAATCAAGCATCTGATAACGTTGAACTGAACTATCCCAAATTGTGTTAGGGTTCATTGCTGCGCTAACATCAGAACGACTAGGGAAGTACCATGTATAGCCATTGCTCTTTTGTGGATAACCACGAGACATTTGCATGTTCAAAGCAGTTTGGAATGAATATGTGCTTTTTTCTTCAACAATACGTGGTTTTGTAGGTGTAGGTTTAGGCTTAGATGTTGTTGTTCCTTTAGTAGTAGGAGTGACCTTTTTGGTAGGTGTATCAACAGAAGTTGTATTTTTAACTTTTATTGTTGCTTTAGTTGTTGTTGTTGTGATGACTTCTTTTTGTAGCTTATCTTTATTTAGATACATTCCGATGATTTTCTTTTCTACTTCTTTGTACTTACTTTCATCAGGAATGTTATTTTTGATTAAATCGTAATTGATTAAATCTTTCATAGTACGCCAAATATTCTCGTCACATCTAATAGTTGACTCTGATAATTTGATTTTACTCCAGCTCATAAGCCATACACCGTATATCAATGCTTGTATTTGATTAAGCATAAATTGACGTTTACTTTCTGTTTGTCCACCGCATACTTCTAATACAAGCCAACCCGGATGTTCTGGTGCCATATGCCCGCTTGCTCTAGGTGTCCATATACGCTCCCTGTCTATATAAACATGTGGGTATTCATTATCATTCACGTATTTATTGCGTTGTAGATAAAGTTCTTCTACTGAACGTAGATAAGGACATTCTTTGATGTAAATACCTTTTACTTTTCCGATAGGTTTACCATCATCTACTGCAAATTGATGGATATATTCAAGTTCCTTATCTAAATCTGAAGCAAATGATGTATAAGATACTTTAGTTACTTTTTTAGTAATCGGCTTAGTATCTTCTTTCATATTTTTACTTGTTTCTGTTTTATTTTCGGAAGGTTTAGATGGTGTAGATGGTTTTGTTTCCGGTTTAGGCTTAGGTTTAACTTCTGCTTGATATGCAGGTCTCACAAAGGCTAGTAAACCATTATAGGTATGATTGACCTTAGCACCGGGAGAACCTGTATATGAGTTAGCCCCAAACCAATTCTGATCTATACTCGTAAACCTATTCTTATCAGATGGACCAACTACAATAGCAACATGACCTACACCATTATTGAATGAACCTGTACCCCATACTGCAAAATCGCCCGGCTTGGGTACAAAGTCAGGCGTATTCTTGTAAACTTTGAAACCTTTAGGATAGTTGTACCATGCCATGTGAATTGCATTACCATTACACCAGAAACCCCAGTATCGACCTAAAATGTAGTTAGGTAAGTCCCAACACTGTGCGCCACCCCTACCGTCGATATCTAATCGTTTCCCTATCCTACTTCTTGCCCATTCTGCTACTTCAGATGCAGTAGGTTTCCTTTTCTTCGGGTCTGGTAGTCCCATATATGCACCCCGTTTCTATGCAAAATAAAAAGCCGACACTAAAAGTGCCGACTTACTTTCTCATCTTGATATTTATTTCTGAGGTTTTATTATCATCGAGTTCTTTATTGTATCTAGTGGTCATTTCCTCTTTGATTTCAGTTGTGATGCTTGGTTGTTTTTCTTTGTCTTTGTTAATGACAGCTAATCTATTTGCAAGTTCACTTGGAACTAACACTCCCATCGCTGCGCAATTTTCTACAACAGATAATGCTTCGTTTGCAACGTAGAATAATATAGTTGCCATAATTAAACCTCCACCCAAACTGAGTATTTGGTCAATGACATTAGAAACGATGATGATAATAAAAATAAGAATTTTACGACCAAATCCGAATAAGCCTTTTCTTGACCATAACCTACCATCTTTAATCGCTTTAGCAACTCCTGTAAAAATATCTAAACCCATTAAAAAAATGAGTATATACAAGAGTTTTAAATCTCCAGCATAGAAGAAGGTTTTAAATTCTTCTGACTGAATAATTTTGACTTTGACATCTTCCAATATTTAACACCTTCTTTATTCAATATAAAAAGCCACTAACTACTCTGCTAGTGGCTCGTAATCAAAACCAGTGATTTCTTTATATTCTTCTTCAGTGATCCATTTGATAGTGACTGATTGTTTTACTTTTTCTAAAGGGAATAAATTTAAACCGTAATATTTTTTAACCATTCTATACATTTGTATTACCTCCAGTCATGAATAATTCCATTAATGTTGCGATATCTTTCTGTGTACTATCAATTTGTGCTTGCTGTTCCACATTTTGCTTTAATAAAGATGAAATCATAACATCTTTCTCATCTGGTTCAACAGTAGGAACTTCTACATTGTTCTCAAAATCTTCTTTAGATTGACCTACCCACTTTTGACCATCGTAATAAAAAGGCGCATAAATGCCTGTTGGTGGCTTTTGTTCCGTCCATTTATCTTCAGGATAAATATATTCGCCATCATTATTTGAAAACACTAAAACTTGTTGTCCATTCTTCCATAAATAAACTATTTTCATATCATCACTCCGTCCATTCATATTGACCATAAACATAATCTGTATCTTTCCATGTCGTTGCATCTCCAACTGCGCTAAAATCGACTAAACCAGAAGGATTTAAAGCAATACGTCCTAAATATTTAGAACGCGGTGTGCTAATGTTGAAAAAGATTAAATTTTTAACAAACCCTTTAGGCAACATCGCAATAGTCTGACCATGAGCAATAGTCGTAACATTTAGTCTAATCATTTTTTTAGTAATACCATTTTGTGTGATTGTTCGATAGGCACTCGTAAAACCACCACTTGAAATGAGTTGGTTGTTAGGTGTAGCGCCATTCACAATTTGCATATCTATCCAACCAGTATCGACAATATCCGAACCAACACGTTCCCATTCACTCCAACCGTTATTAAATCTCTTTTGATATATAATTTTTGAGTTATATGGTTGGAATTGTATTAACATTACATTGTTATTGCAATTGTATTTGGTTAACCATCCATTTGACGATGTTCCAGCAGGTCTATTTAAAGAAGTTGTGATATATCTTGTCCCAATAGGTAACGAGAATAGCTGTTCATTATTAGAAAAATCAATCTGTTCTACTGGATTATAGAAGTTTGTGCCATCATCATTTGTCAATTTTGTTTTTTGCCAATTTAAGTTATTGATTTTGTTATCTACTTCATAACCGGTAGTAAATCCGTTTGTTTGTAACTTCTCATTAAAATCAGCTACTTTGCTATCGATAACTTGATTAGCACTATTACTTTTATTTTCAAAATCACTTTTAGCGTTACTAATCGCTTGTTGAATACTTGCATTAATCGTTTCATAATCGCCAGTTACAAATGATTTAGTAGCTTCAATGTCACGAATAGCATTGTCTTTAGTTGATGTGATTGTATTTACTGCATCAGACTTTGCTGTATCAATCGCTGAAATACTTTCATTTCTAATCTGTATAACTTTGCTTTTTGCATTTTCTACGATTTGATTAACTTCACTTACTAAATCAGACGTATCTGAAATTTCTTGTTTTAATTCTTGTACTTTACCTTCTATTTCTGTGCGAAGTTCATCAAACATGCGAATATAAGAAACTTTAATATCGCTATCAATCTGATTAACTAAACTATCACGTACTGTGAAAGAAAAAGTACCTAATACAACTGTGTCATATTTACCTAAGTTATTGTAATCATTAAGTGATAAATATACTTCGCCTAACACTTCAGAATTAGCAACACTTCTTAAAAACCACCCCGGAACAGTTACACCGATTAAACCACGCATTGGATCAATGAAATCTACATCTAATACTCCGGAAATACTAGGTCGTTGGTTTTCTGTACCGTTCATAGCTTTAAAGAAAGCATAACCTTTAACATTCTTATCTGAAATCAATAACGGTTTATCATTCTTAGTAACTCTAAATTGGAATTGTGCAGTATTTTTATCTAAATTATAAAAACCGATACCTTTATCAGATACCGGTTTTAAATATGCACTTTCTTCTAAATCAACTTTAGCTATTTTTTCTAATTCACTCATTATCTAACCCCCCACGTTACTAATGCGATTGCACAACCTCTATCTTCTGAATAAGGTGTAGTAATTTCTTGTACCCACCCTTTACCGTTAGCGTTGTCTGTATATCCAACACCAGCACGACTATTGATAAAGTCGTTAGCAATAACATTTTTATCAACATTAGTATAAATTTGTCCTAACAAGCCGACTGCGTTCCATTCAGGTCGTTCTGAACGTGATACATAAGGTAATTCAGGGTTATAGTTAGGGTTTTCTACTGGAACATCACGCCATTCATAATGAATATTGCCATCATCATCTTTATATGATACTTGTTTGTGTTCAGTGACTAAAACGCCATAATCATCAACTAAATATCTATCTTTATGATGATATGATTTATCATTTGCTACTAATGCAGCAGTACCAGAAATAACACCTAAGATAGGTTCATCTGGTTGCGCTCTTCTGATTTTGCCTTCATCTAATGTAACGATTGTACCTAACGGAATAGCTTCGCCACTTTGAGACTCATATAACTCGGCAATATCGGCACTATTTTGCGTTAATTTACCAGCTAAAGTTAAATTTCCCGATAAAGTGCTTAAATCGAACTTAATATTGCTTTCTGAAGGACTACCTTTATCTGAATAACCACCGACAATATGATAATTTCCCGGTGCTTTTACCTTACGACTGTTGATTACAATTTGAGTGTGTCCACCTTTTTGTGTTTCACTTTCTAATGAGTTCATAACGCTAGAACGTGAACCGTAGGCTTTAGAACCACCACCAGAGCCGATTACATAACTACGATTGCTATATGCTTTTGAGCCACCTGTTGAGGCGATTACAGCACTTACATCTGCAACACCTCCACCACCAGTAGAAGCGATACTTGCGCCACCTTTTAAAACAGTAGGAACTACGTTGTACTTTTCTCCAGCAATAACTGCGCCATTTGTATAGTTATCTGCTGTTACACCAGAAATAATCGTAGTGTTGTTATATGTTTCAATACCTTTACCTGTTCCAGTACCTTTAAGGTTACAGTTCATAATTTTTAGATCATAAATACCTGAACCACTAGCAATACCAATATTAGGTGAAGAATTGTAAATATTAACATTACTTGCAATAAAACGTGTACCTCTGTTCGAACCACCAAAGAATTTAATATCAGTTCCTGCGTTTTTGAAACCTGTGATATTAATGTTGTTTAATATTACGTTTTCTGCCATAAATTGAACTGCAATAACTGGCATAGTTGTGTCTACTTTGCCACTTTCTAATTTTCCAAAATCACTATCGCCGATTGCAGTAAAGTTGTTAACTGATACGTTTCTATATGCGCTGATTAGTAATGCTCTAGGAGTAGAGCCGGGATAAACTCCATTATATTTAGGATATAAGGCTACACAGTTGTTTAATGCCACATCATAAGCAGTTTTAGACTTAGCGTCTGTTTTTGCTCTATGATGCCCAATGTGTCGAATATTATATGCTCTTAAATCTTCAATAGATACGTGGTTATTAACAAATACACATCTTGAAGCACTAGCAGTGGCATGTGCTTTGATTTCAACGCCACCGAAGTTACCTTCTGTTTTATTATCAGATAAGAATACAAATTGTGAGCCATCATCAATTTCAATACCGTTGTTATTTCCACCAGTAATTGTCGGATGATGAGCGTAGCAATTAGTAATCGTGATATAGCGTGAATGGTGGGTAGTGATAGAGTCATCGCCACAAGCGTATGTTTCACAGTTATCAATATGAATATGCTTACTTTCTAATGCGTATGGAACTCTATTTCCATCACCTTCGTAGTAGTAATCATCATTGGCATAAGTTACGTCAATACAATGTAATAAAGCGCTGTGTGATTTAACATTGTAAATGTAACCATTTGTTACACCAGCAAATCGAATATTACTTGAACGTGAACCACCTGTTGGTTTGAGTGATTTATTTTGTCTAAACTTATTACCATCAAATGTAAAGTTCTCTAATGAGATATTTTCAGCATGTCCACTCATTCGTAAGTTAGTAATACCAATATTCTCAGCTGGTGTACTGTCCATAAATTTAATTGTCGTGATATCTTTACCTTGACCTACTAAACGTGAGTTGTTAGGCATCTTAATGCCTGTTGTAAGGTAAGTACCACCACTCATAGTTACCATTACATTACCGTAACCTAATGCGTCTTTGAACGCTTGTGTACTGTCTTTTTGACCTGTTGGATCTGCTCCAAAGTCATCAACATTTACTACACGTTGAATTTTCTTCAGTAATTCTTCACGTAAATTCTTGCGTTCATTTTCTTCTCTTAAAAAGTCGTGATACAAACGTCCAGATAAATCATCAAAACTTTCTGCATCCATTGAAGTACGACTTGCTCTCAATTCTTGAATACCATTACCATTATGACCTAGAACTAAATTAGTTACTTTTTCATTGTGGTAATTCAATGCGTCAGAAAGTGAAACATCTTGTCCTTTCTTAGTAACATGTTTGATTTGGTCACTGGTATGTGCATCCTCTTTTTGTTTCTTATGATCATTCAATGCTTTATTAGAACTATCAGCCCATAATTTTATATCTTCAAAATTACGTTGTAACTGGTCGATAAATTTATAACTAAAGAATGAATGTAATCGTGTAATCAAATTATCTAAATTTAACATTTTTGACCTCCTTAGCCATAAAAGCCATAAAAGTTTTTGATTAATTCATACATAATAACTTCGTGTCCGTTCTCATTAGGGTGCAAACCGTCAGGCATGCTAGTCTTTCTATAAGAAGGGATATTTGGCTTAAATTGTGATGAATGATAAGCGTCATAAACTGGTATATCTAACTCATTACATGCGTCTATTTGAGCGCCTACATAATTTTCAAGTGTCAAACCTAGAGTGTTTTTGTCAGTATCTCTACGTGTGATTTTTTTATCTACGATATAACACTGTTTTGTAGGTGTCATGACGATAATTTTTGAATTAGGGTTATTCTTCTTAATCAGTTCAATCGCACTATAAAAGGCACCGTAAAACGTTTTAGTGTCCGTTTTATCAGTGCCTATTGGTACATTGTCTATCCAATCATCATCAGTACCTTGTACGATAATTAAATCGCCCTTTATTTTGCTTGCTTGAGAGTATATACTATTTTCTTTCATTGTCGACATGGTTGCTCCACTTACAGCTAAATTAATTGATGTTGCCTTTAACTTTTTAGCTAACATATCTGTGAAGTTTGTTGTCGCATGTGAACCTTTCGCAACAGAGTCGCCTATTGTTCCAATTGTCTTAACTTTTCTAATTGACGATTTACTTGTGAAATCATGAATAATAGTACCGTTCTTAGTTGTAACACTCTTGGTTTCAGTTTCTTTGATTTTACTGTTTAAACTTTCTGTTCTGCCTAATAATTGTTGTGTTGTCTTTGTGTTAGCATTGTTTTGTGCTTGCATTTCTCTAGCAAACTTAGCAGGGTTTGATTTATTGAAATTAATAGCTGATACATAGTTTGCAGCGTTATTAACTGCCTTCATATATCTGTCTTTCATTCTAAACTCACCTAATACGATATCTTGTTTGGTTATCTCGTTATACACATCTCTATGTGTCGTAATTTCTATAATACGCACATAAGCGTTTAAACCTATCAAATCATCAATGACATTGACAATATCGCCTATTTTAGGTACTGCTTCAGGGAAGTGTTTTCTTAATGAAATGAAATCTAATGTAATGGAAGTTTTAAGACTTTCAGCTATTGTTAATTCCATAGCTTTTTTAAGTGTTTTTTCTTTTGTCATTCGACCATCAACAACTGGTGGTGCATGACGTTTACCAATTAAATCAGCAAGTGGATGAGTATATTCAAATTGTAAACTAGATTCATTATAAGTTTGTTGCTCATCAAAACCACCGTAACCTTTTATGAAGGTATAACATTTAGAAGCATCTTCTTGAATTTTGATGTTATTCGCATTAATTCCTGCTTTAATATAGTAGTTTGCTTTATGTTCTACTGTGTCGTATAGATGGAATGTTTTTGTATCAGGATCATACTCATATTCAAGTACATAACGTTCTAAGCCTTTTTTGAATAACTCAAGGTTAGTATCATGATTACCTAAATTCTCGAACTTATGTGAATATACATTTGCATGTAACTTGTATTTATATCCTGTATCTTTGAACACTAAATCGAAGTATTCTTTTCCTGTATAGCTACCGTTATAAGTTTCATAAATACGAAGATTATTCATATCATCAAGTTCCACCGGTCTAGCTTTGATACTTAACTTTTGCTTATCGCCGATAGTTGTTTTGTCTAAAATAACAATGCGATACTCTCGGTTGTCTTTATAACCTGCAACGTTTGTTATCGTCCACATTTTAGTAATTGCACCAATAGCGTCAAAAGTAGCTTTATTTTCGATAATATCAAACTCTAGAGAACCGTCTTCATTTAGTTTTTCGTTTAGCACAGTTTCTACATGTAAGGACTGTCCAACGCCTTGTAAAGTTTTTAATTTTATTGGCATTCATCTTCCCCCTTACATGTAATAGCGTTTATGCTTAAATGTTATTTTTTGTAATGTTTTAGTGCTATGGAATGTATTCCAACCAGGAACTAATACAGGACGTTCTCCAGTTTGATTATAATCATCAATTCTTATCTTGTTTCTATATGTGTGAATACCGTCAAAACGAATAACATCGCCTGCTTTTATATCTAAACCACTAATTTTGATAGCATTACTGCCATTAGTGATATAGAACGTTAAACCTGACCTATCGTCTTTACTTATATCTTCGCCTAGAGTGAGTTCTACTATACTGTCTTGATTGAATTGTTTGATTGGTACAGAACCACCGTAATATACATCACCGATTTTTAAATCATAGAACGTATAATTTCTATATTTTTGTTCAACTTCAAATGGATCATTATCAATAGCGCCCCACTTGTTAATGTTATTTGTTTCTTTTTCTAAGTCAGTGCTATATCCAATACTTTCAAAATATGGTAACTCGATTGTTTCAAATTCTAAATCAATCTCACCGGATATTTGAGTAGTATCGAATGAGATTTCATTTACTAAACCAACATAAATTTGTCTACCGTCAACATATTCAAGAGTAGGCTGTTGATTTTTAGGCTCGAATATATTTTCGAATTTGATTTCAGTTTCAGACGCTGCAAGTTCTCTGAGATAGTATTGTCCTCTTAGTAATTCCTGTAACCTAGCTTTTAAGAAAGACGCATGTTCTATTTTCTGAACGTTAAAACGTAATTTCATTTCAACTGTTTTCTTTAATTCGGTAGTAGAATTATGGAAACGACCATTCACTCTGTCGATATTGCTAAAAGAACGATCATACCCAGCACCTTTAACATCGTAAGAAACTACTCTTAGCATTTGTTTGGTAAAAGGGTTATCGCTAATATAATAATGTTGTTTATCTTTATAAATTTCTACGTCGTGTAATATCAATTAACTGTCCCCCTTTAAAATAGTCCGAAACTTGCATCTTTAGAGTTAGTTTCTTCAATGTAAGATTTAATATAATCAACATCACCCTCATTACGAACTGTTACATTAACGATAGGTCGATTATTTTCTTGCATGCTGTGTTGTACATCTTTAGTCATGTGAGCATTAACATCTGAATTCATACCATTACCAAATTCAGAAGTAAGGTTACTATTTAACTCTGGTTGGAAAGCACTAGTAACACTCTTAGCTAAACGACGACTAGCGTCAATTGCTCTGTTACTGTCTTTCATGATACCTATTCCTAAACCTTGAGATACATATTCACCAATTCCTCTAAACACTTTAGAAGGTGATGCAATACCTAACGCACTTTTCGCTGCATTTACTGCACGTTCTGCTACACCTTTAGCTGCGTTAACTACCCAACTAACACCTTTCATGATTCCATTAGCTAGTCCTTGCATTAAGTAGCTTCCTACTTCTGCAAAATGACCGAAGAAACCACGAATTGCACTTAACGCTTGTTGCATACCATTTCTAACAGCACCAAGTACATTTGTGAAACCACTAATCACACTTTGAACAAATCTAGCCATTGCACTGATAATAGCTGATACCCATTGAGAGCCACCGGAAACAATTCTGGTATATGCTTGTTGCATGTGTTGCCAAACAGAATTGACTACTCGCATAAAACCATTAGCAACTTGACTGAAGAAGTTAGAAACGGTTGATGTAATAGAACTTATCCATTGAGAGCCACCAGATACAACGTAGTTATACGCTTGCATCATTTTTTGCCATACAGTTTGAGCCATTTGACCAAACCATTGTGACACGCTAGCCCAAATTTGACTGACAAATTGAGTGGTTGATGACCAAATTTGTGACCAACTAGAAATGCTAGTTCCGAGTATAGAATTTAGTGTTGTGAATATAAATTGAGAAATCTGAGTGAAAATTGATTGTACCGCAGTCCAAATAGTGTTTAGTACGTTTGTAAACGTTTCTTGTAAAGTTAGTAATGCGCCTGAAAAATCGCCAGTAATCAACTGAATAAATGCAGTGAATAAACCAACAAGCAGTTGAACTACTGCTGAAACAATTGCACCAATCGCAGTGAATACAACTGATACAATCATCCATAATGACTGGAAGCCACCGATTACTAATTGAATAGCGCCCATGACTAAGCCACCTAGTACGTCCATGAACATTTGTCCTAGTTGTTGTAAAATCGGCATGATAGGTTGTAGTGTCTGTTGGATAGAACCCCACAATTGAGTAAACCAGCCAATGATAGAACTGATTGCACCAGAAATGGCATCAACGATTCCGTTCCACGCATCAATGATCATATTTCTGAAATCTTCGTTAGTTTGCCATAGATAGACGATCACACCAACAAGCGCTAATATAATTCCTATTGCTATTCCAATTGGACCAGTCAAAGCACTAAATGCAGTGCCTAATAATGGTAATAATCTGCCTATATTAGCTATTGGACTAACTAATAAGCTAAATGCACCACGTAAGATATTTAAAATACCTTGAAGTATTCTTCCGGCACCTAGAAATCTTCCTATGTGTCCTACCGCTTGTATCAACGCAGCAACGAAACCACTACTTATAAACGTACTAACTGCAATAATCGGAGCTAGTAATGCCCACATTATTCCACCTAGTATCATAGCAACGCCAATCATTCTAGCGATAGCCGGATGCGTTTCAAATAACTTAGCAATGAAACCAGCTAAAGCAGTCACTACTTTAAGTATTACGCTTGCTATTGGTGCCATAGCAGTACCAAACGCTACTAATACTCTTACGATATTTCCAATTAAGTCCATGATTACTGGACCATTCTCTTGAACATACTGTACAAATTTCTTAAAGCCTTCTGATTTGCCCACTTGTTCAGACCATTCTCTGAATTTGCCAGTCATTTTAACTAACCAATCAAAGATATTAGAACTGTTTTGAGCAAATGCTTTCATTAAGTTACCGATACCAGCAAATACATTACCGAATATCTGTCCTATTTTAGGTAAATTTTCTTTTGTGTACTCGATAAATGACTTGATAGCGTTTTGTCCTTCAACGCTATTAGCCCAGTTTTGGAACTTCTTACCTAAGTTGTCTAAACCTTTAGCAGTCCATAAGAATAAAGGACCTAGTTGAGTGAATACGTTGATTAAACCATCACCAAAACGTCCTGCTGCACTTAGTAATGTGTTAAACGTCTTAACGCCTGTTGTATTCATCATGTTAAAGAACTTGCTAGCTGTTTGACTGTTCTCAGCCCATTTCAAGACGCTTTGAGACGCTTGTTCCATTTCTTTTGATACACCAGATAAGAATGGTTTCATACGTCCTAATGCTACATTTACTGTGTCTAATGCATTAGCTAATGTATTGAAGATTTGTGATTGATTTTGCTTGATAATACTTGCCCATGTTGATTTAATTTGATCTAAAGATGCTTGATAACGTCTAGTTTCTGCAGTAGCTTGTAGCGTTCCATCATTCAACATCTTAATCGCACTTACTGCCATAGCACCAAATGCAAATGCACCACTTGCAGCGATACCAAATGCACCTGCTACACCTAACGCACCACCAGCTACTACGCCTAATGCGTTAGCTACTGCCATGATTGCGGGTACTAAACCAGCTATGATAGGGATAAGTCCTTGAAAACTAGCGATTAAAACACCTTTGATTTGTTGTCCGAACACAGTACCAAATGTACGAATACGATTAGCTAAACTATCCATTTTATCGCCATATTCGTCTAATGCTCTACCCATATTAGTCCAAACTTCTCTAGATTTAGTTCTGATTTTATCTAAATTAAATCTAGCTGTTGCGCTAACTTTTTCAAATTGTTTAGCGAATTTACCAGCTTGGCCATCGCCTAAATCTATGTGCCAACGTCCTTTATGAAAGACACTTTTCTCAATATCTAACATGCTTTTCTGAAAGCCTTTTGCTGCCATTTCTGCTGCGCTAGTGTCCAAGTCGAGTTTCACTACATGTTTTCGCCACGCTTCGATGGTAGCCTTATCTTTACGATATTTAGCCATTAATTCAGCATCGCTTAGATTAAGTTCAACTTTATGTTTTTTCATTGTATCGAGATAGGCTTGTGCTTCACGTTTTTTAGCTTTAAATTCTTCTGTTTCTAAAAAGAGTTTAGATTTAATATTACCTATCCCTTTTTGAGCCATTGCTTTTGCTCTTTGTAAGTTACGTTTGAATTTTGATATGTTAGCGTCTACTTCTGTTTCAATTTCATCTGGAATATCAGTCTTTGCCATACGTTGTGCTTTTCTGATATTTCTCTGGAAATTGCTAATGATTGCACTAATCTTAGCAACAAAATTCTTTTCCAATGGCTACCCTCCTTTTTGACTTGTAGCACGCATAGAATTTAAAAATCTACGTGTGCCTCGTTTTTGTACTTCTCTATTACGCTTATTCTGTGCCAATTTACGTTGTTTCATACGCTCATAGCCTTCTTCATCGTTACGAACAATATAACGATTACGTTCTATCTGTCTTTGCATACGTTTTAGAGGTTTACCAGCTTGTACTAGGCCGTTAGCTTGTGCCATGAACAACATATTCTCTTGTTCATCTAGCAACGCTTGCTTACGTCCTATTATCCAGTCTTTCCACTCATTAGGTGTTAAGCTCATGAGTTCGTCATAGGGTAGGTAGCCTATGTATTGACTGGTAATTTGTCTTATTTCTGAATAGTCGAGTAAGGTTCTTCGCCCATGATTTCTTTGTAGTTGTCCTTCATGAACTGAATACCGTTTTTCGTACTCTCTTTTTCGTCCTCTTTCACCATAGTTGGTGCGATATTCATTTGTGTCCAGAATAGACGTGATTTCTGTTTGAAAAAACCACTATTATTTAAGATATCTAATGCACCTTGTAAAAGTTCTAATGTATCTTCTTTTTCTTCAATAACTTCTGATAAAGCTAACTCAATATCTTCACGACTAGGAGCTTTCTTACCTAAGTAAGCAGTAGCACATTCCCAAAAGTCTGCAATTGAATTAGTATCACGTTCTAGCAAACCATTAAAAATATTATTGAAACCAGCTACTTTAGTTGTTTTACCTTCATTATCTTTATCTTCAGTTGCAAATTTCTCGGCTTTTTTATCGAATAAGAATGTAGCCTTTGCTTTAATTTCTTCGTCATTAATAGTTAATACTGTAATAGGATTGATTGTATTTTCTGCCATGTTTTAACCTCTTTCTTTTTATGAAATAAAAAATAGAGAGCGTTAAGCCCTCTATTAAGCACCTGCACTAGGTTTTCTTTCTTCATATGTGCCTGTATATGCGCCCATATCTTCCCATTCAACTGTTGGAGCTGATGCGCTAGGGTTAAGCCATTCAGGTGGTAATTCTGGTTGAGAACCGTCGGCACTGTTGAATTTGAATTTAGCAGTGATTTCGATTTTGTCATCTTCGTCATCAAATGACCATTCATGATCTTCAATAACGATGTAACCGAATGTACCATTATGAACGCCGTCACGTTTTTTAACTTCCCAGATCCATAAACGTAACTGTAAGAATTCTTTTACTGATTTCTTCAAGGCTTCTTGTCCTTTATCGCCGGGTACCTTATCAATTGTTAATTTAACTTCTTCTTCAACTGAATTACGACCATAGTCTTTTTTTCCACCAGTAATCATTTCAGATAAATCATTACTGATAGTATGGCCACCTTCAGCTAAACTAGCTAAAAGAACTGCATCTTCTTCGGATAATTCTTTTGCCAACTTCTCATCGGCAATTTGAATTGCTGCGATGTATTTATTTTGAGCCATTCGTTACACTCCTTTGTAATGTATTGTGTCTATATCTAAAAACAAGCCGAATGATGCCATGCTTTGTGTACTGGTCAATGTCAGTAATCACTTCTTGGGTATCAATTCGACTTTTAATAAATGAATAGTGTTCGATTTCAATTTCGTTGTTTAGGATATAGCCTAAAAATTGAATAATTCGTTTTGCTTCATACTGATTGCGAGTTTGACTGTAAACATGGAATGTAATTGCTACATCTTCAACCATGCTTGTTGTCGTTTCATCATTAGTGACGTTAGTTTCCCCAACAACGATATATGGGTAAACAGCGTCTTTCTGAACGCAATCAAAAACCCTACCACCAAGCTGTTTGTTGATGATAGGGTTACTCTTTAATTTGTTATATATCTCATTAAATAGATATGGTTCAACTGATACCCACATATCTTAACCACCTTATGAAAAATACTTATTGAAGAATGCTCTACCTTCATCAATAGCTGGGTTCCAGAAAGGTTGTGCATGTTGCCCGTATGTTTTATGCCATTCACCATCACCATCTTCATAAAACCATGGTATTTTTTTAGCACGACTACCACCAGGACCTTCTGCATATATGCCAGTTCCGTATTCAACGTATATAGCGTAGTCTGCACCAACACTAATTACGCTAGAAAAACCACCATCAGTAAATTTATAATCGATGCTTTCTCTTAAATAACTTGTATCTACTGGTGCTAACGCTACTGCTGTGTTGTAAATCTTCATTGTAGTCTTAGCAATACCTTTTTTAACCCAACTTTCCATTTCTTCCCTGTAATCTTCGAGTTCTGCAACTAAGTTCCAATTACCATATTTTACCTTAGCCAAGTGGACACTCTCGCAATCGTGTTAGATTGATTTCTTGTTGTCCGCCTTGATCTACTGGCTCGCCTACTACTTCGTAAGTTTTACCCTGATATTTAAATAATGTTTTGTTAGTGATTGGCACGCTGTACGGAGTATATAGGTTTCTATCGTAATTATTATCCATTTGATAGAACTTGAGTTGTTCAGATGATGTAGGAGTATCCATAAATCCTTTTATGACTTGTTCGCTTTTAAAGCGCTCTTTTTCATTAGGATACACACCTACTAATTCTCTTGAACCCATAGCAATGTGATGAGGGAATTCGTCATATGGGTTAAACATGATAACCACTCCATCTTAGCTTTCTGAACGGTTTTAAATGCTTATATGTCGCTTTAGGCATTTCAGTTACAAAAGTATAGCTAACCGTACCCATAGAACGTGATGAGATATTGCCATTTGCACTATATTTAATGCATTCTGCAATAAACTTCTCAACGCCAGTGGGTAAATGTTTAACGTCAAAAGTTTGGTTGCAATATTCTTCTGCTAACTTCAAATACTTAGGGATAAGCATGTCTATCTCGTCATCATGTGAAGTGTCATCAACAGGCGTTTGGTTGAGCATTTTTACATCAAGTGCGTCCATTATTTCGCACCTTCTAATGCGTCGATAAGTTCAGACTTTTTCATATGAGAAAAGCCTTCAATATCACGTTGTTTAGCAAGTTCTTTGAGTTCTGATACTTTCATATCATCTAACGCTACTTGCTCTTGTACACGCTCTATTAAAGGCTTATTTTGACGGTTATTTTTTGTGGATAATTCAGTTAATCGTTCTTTACTTACATCTAAACCAGTACGTGGAAATGGATCTCCAACGTTGTATTCATAGTTATTGTCTTGTAAGTCTGTAAAATACTTGATTACTTTATACGTCACTATTAATCACTCCTATTATGCGCCAGCATTACCGATTTTAACTACTTTGCTTTCATCATATAGGTAAGCTACATAATGTTTGTCTGAATATAATGCAGTCGCTTTACGTGAAGGGTCACGGTCAGTTTCTAAGAAGAAGTCACGTTTAGTAATTAATTTAACTGCACCACGTTTAGCTAAGATAGCTTCTCCTTCTTCTAATTTATTAGAACGTACAATAATTGCACCTAACGCTTCGCCAAATGCACCTTTAACGATAATGTTATCGCCTAATTCAGTTGCACGAGTGAAGTTTGCTGATGCACTAGCACGTAATTTACCAGCATCTTTAGGGTTCACGAATAATACCATTGGTTCTAAATCTTCATCGTTGAATGTGTCGATTGCAGTTTCTAAACCAGTTAATGTACCAATATCAGCGTTGACGCTTAATGTAGCACCACGTAAAGCATCTAATACATCATTATCTACTTTGTTAGCAATTGCTAAACCATGTTGACGTACTGCTTCGCCTTTAGGGTCGCCATAACCAGATAACAACGCTTCATCTGTAATTTCAGTACCTTTACCAATCTTACGAATTTTAGCTTCACGTCTATTAGTTTCGATTTTATCGATAGGAATCTTTTGTCCTTCTGGTACTACTGTTGCATCGCCACTGTAAACGAACGCTGGGAATGTTAAAGTGTCTCCCGGTTGACCTGCTAATGTGTTATCGATTTGTGCAAATTGAGCAAATCTTAATTTCTTATCTAATTCAGCTTGCATCATTGGTGCTAATACCTCTGGTACAACTTGATTAGCTAACATTGTTGTGCCTTGTGCCATATTTTATTACCTCTTTCCTAATTGTTAATTAGAGCGTCATATGTCTTTCTGTCATTCACAAATAGATCAGTTCTTTCGTCTACGCTCATATTGTTGAACTGTTCTTGTGTTATTCCGCCAGTAACGTTTCTACCTTCATCCGGTGTACGTCCACTAGGTTTTGTATCGGCAAATAAATAAGGCTTAGACTCTTTAAGCGTTTCAATTGCTTTATCTAAACCTTTTACAGTGCCATCGTCTTGCAATTCCAACTCATCTTCGTTAATGAAAGCTAGAATGTCGTTAGCGTCATTTGCATCTTTAGCAACTGCTAACTTAACAGCGTTATTCAGTTGTGATTTGTTGTACTTATCTTGCCACTCTGCGTTTTCTTTTTGTGTTTGTTCGAGTTCTTTTTTTAACTCGCTATCATCTTTCACAGAGTCTTTTAATTGGACAATTTGTTCATCACGGTTAGAAATCTCAGCTTTTAATTCTTCAATTTCTGCGTTCTTATCATTTAATCTTGAACGTGGTACCATTCCAGATTTACTTTCATCAATAGCATCAATAACTTTCTGCTTATCGATTTCTCCGTCTTTAAATTGTCCTAATAATGCATATAAGTCCATATTTAACTACTCCTTTTACGTTTTTAACGTGTTACGACACGAAAGATTAAAATAAAAGAAGCAGTTTAACGACTTACTTCAGGTCGAGTAGTAGGTTATTAGCCTTTTTGTTTCTCTTTCTCCCATTCACGATATGTAGTGAATGGAATAACGCCATCTTCTTTAGTTCTCATTACAGTAGGTAATTCATCTTCATCTATGTAATAAAGTAACTTACAACGGCAGTTAATATTTTCCTTTGCACTTGCAGCACCTTTAAATAACTTAGGTGCTTGTGCAGTACAACCACTTGAACGGAATACTTCATGTAATCTAAGTGATTGACCATCTAAGTGTCTGTGTGTATGTCTAGTACGTGTATCTTTAGTAGCTAACCAACGTTTGTGCATAGACAAACCGTTATCTCTTGCTACTTTCGCACTATCTAAACCAGCTTGTGACATTGCTCTACCAGCTTCAGTACGTGCTACACGTTGTGCTTGCGCCTTAGACATGCCTAAATCATCACGTAAGGCTTTAGCAATATGTGTGTACCCTTTACCATTTACAATACCTTTAGTGATTTCTATACGTATCTTTTTAAGCACGTTGTTTCTGTGACGTTCTAATGTTGGCACTAATTTAATCAAGTCAACTGGTTGTTCTATGGCTTTTTGTATAATGGCTTGATTTGGTACATCGAAGTCCATTGATGTTTGACTTGCCATTTCATACAAATAAAGGCTCATAAGATACTTCTCGATATAGACGTTTTGTTGAGATTGTTTAATAATCTTAGCGACTTCTCTATAATCTTGTGTCAATATCTGTCCTATACGGTCAAGTTCCTTATTGAGCCTGTTGTACTTATTAAATTCAGTCCATGTTACATATACATCATCAGATTCGTACTTAGAAAACATATCCGCTATTTCTTGTTTAATTTCTTTCAAACGGTTGGCAAATAATATTTCTATTTCTTTCTCTGCTGTCATTATCTTTCTATCAATATAATCATCTATATCATGTTGGTTGGTTATCTTCGGACTGTTGTTTTCTGCCATTCAAACCCTCCTCAATATCAGGGAGTTGTTGGTTAAGTTCAATATTTTCTTGTTCTATTCTTTCCATTTCTGCGACTGGATCATCAACCCATGCATGATTAGCAATAACTGTTTCTTTAGATAAGATAGCTGTTGAGTTCATAGCAATTTGAGAGTTTTCCAATTCATTTACCATGATGTTGAAGTTAAATGTAATCTCGATGTCTTGCACTTTGATATCTAACTTGTAGAAGTCAATGATGTATTGTAATAACTCTTGTAACGCAGTCAGTGTCTTATTCTTCAACTTATTCGCTTTTAAATCTAAGTTACTGTACATAAACTTTAGTGCGATACCACTAGGACTATTACCAAATTTATCTTGCTGGAAGTCTACGCCTTGACCGAACTCGATAATGTATTCACGTAGCATTTTTACATACTCTTTAACTGCGTCGACAGGTACTTCTACTTTAATCGTGTCTACTCCCGAGCCTTCGCCATCAACATTAATCGCTTTATAGTATTTAAGATTATGCATGAAGTCTTTTAAGTTTTCGCCTTCATAACCTTTTAGGATATAAATTAACTCCACAGACTCATCAAACGTATTTTGTGTATCGGATAAACGTCTGTCTAATGCATCAATAATCGTCTTATACATAAACAAATCTGATACTTCTTGAGGGTTATTCTTGAACGGAATAAACGGTACACGTCCCCAACTCATTAATTTATTACCTTGAAAATAATGTGGTTGGATATGGTCGTCACTACGATAAAAGTCAGGGATAAGCTGTTCTTCTTGTAACTCGTAGTACGTCACATCATCTTTAGTCCAGTACTCTACTCTTTCAGCACCATCTAATTCATACACACGAATAAATGCGTCTAACTCGTCACGCTCTTTGTTTGTCCAAATAGGAATTGCTTGTTCGGCAGGCACTCGGAATGTTTTAAACTCTCCTTGTTCATCAACATAAGGTTGTACCCACTCAATACCTTTATTGCTTGCAGCGGTTAGAATATCTACCAACTTATCGTCCCACTTATGATTAAGTACATGTTGAATAGTCTTGAGTGCTTTCTCGTTCTCTGTACCAAATGTAACTGGGTTAGCTACTGTGTATGCGACTTTTTGGTCTACTAAATTTTGATGATAGTTAGTGTACATTCTCCAGTCTGGTTTAGTTTCATCATAGTCACCGTTCACATCAGTTTTGAATGGTGCATCTAAGATATCCGGATGATGATTATAATATCGTTCTCCAATTGTGATGTTATCGATATTCTCTTTATGTTCTCTAACTAACCGCATTATCATTTCTTCTTGCGTTTCATACTTCGGCTTGATTTGTTCCATTATCGTTTCGTGATAAGGTCGTTCCCATGGCCAATTAATAATAACCACCTCGTTTACGTTAATATACTAATTTTGTTTTGACGCATATCACGTTCTAGCGCATATCTTGTAGCGTCTATTGTGTGATTGTCTTTATCTTCTAATCTTGGTTTGACGTTACCGTCTTTGTCTGTTTCATAATCAATATTTTCAAATTCTCTTGCTATATTAGGTGTGCGTGTTGGATCAATTACAATTGCATCTAAATCATCTAACCATTGTTCGCCATGTTCTACGCTGTCCGGCCCTTTTTTAACGCCTTTGATACGTCTGATACCATGCTCTTGTTTCAACTCTGCAATAGACTTAGGCTCTGCACTATCTGCATATATCTCATCAGATTGATAACCTTTCTTTTTCAACCAGTTAGCAAACTCCCTATTGCTTATTTGCACGCCATAATGTTCATCAACTGCGTAGATGATGCGTTTCTTCTTGTCGTAGTGCCAACGTACAAATGCTAAAGGGTCAGTCGCATATCCGAAGTCAACAGCATTACGGATATTATCAAATGAGTTATATAAGTCATCAGGTATCTTCTCAATGTGTAGATTGTTGAACGGTACAACACCACTACCGATTGCTTCTCCTAGATATTCCCAGCGATATCTCAATTCGTTACGTTCTTTTGCACTTTCTGCCTCTTGAACGAACTGTTTAGATATATAAGGGTTATTCAAGTATGTTGAGTGATGTACAAACGTGTTAGTTGGTTGGAACGATGTTTCATACTTCTTATTCGCCCAGTGTTGCTTACGCTTAGCTGGGTTGTATGAGAAAAAGAATTTATAAAATAGTCCTTCGTCTAGTTCTCCACGTAACATTGAGTTAGTGATTGTTGTTACTTCATCTTCTGTTTTAAATTCGCCTAATTCTTCTATCCACATAATAGAAAAAGGGAACCGACTATCTTTTAACGACTTTAATCGTTCAGGGTTCTGCGCCCCTCTAAAGATAATTCTGTTCCCTCTAGGTATATATGTGATTTCCATAGGCGATACTTTAACTTTAAATAAGTGTGATACCTTTTGTTCTTCAATCGCCCATTTGATTTGTTCAAATACAGATGTTGCTAATGTGTTATCTGTTTTACGTACTACAACAGCGTTCATAGGATAACGCATAATAAGTTGAGTGATAATGATAGATATGTCAGATGATTTACCACTACCACGTCCACCTTTAGCGACTACGTTTAATATATTAGGGTTCTTAGTTGCTCGCCATAAGTCGTGAAAGTGCTTAGGTATCAGTTGAGATAAGTCAATTGATATCGTCATTGAACTGCACCGTCGCATTTGTTTCGATTTGTTGTTTATCAGTCCACATCATATAACGTTTACCTAACAACTCTGCTGCTTTTGTCCTAGCGTTTGTATCGGATCGTTTCTCTAAAGATTCTACTTCCATTTCGCCTTTACCAATTCCGACAGGAATAAGTTCTTGGTCAGTAATTTCTCCACGAATGACAGAAGTAAGGTAACGAAGTATCTCATCTTGGTCTGCAATTGCTTCTTTCTTATGTTCTTCCATTCGTTCATCTATATACGCTTTAACACTCACATTTTCCAACAATCTAACCACATTACCTTTTGCATAACTCTCACTGTAACCTGCTTTAATTGCCGATTGGTATGCGTTTCCTGTCTTTATATATTCATCTGCGAACACTTGTTGTTTAATACTTAATTTCGTCATCTTATGCTACCACCTACTTTACGTTAATAACTCTATATATTTGTAATAAAAAAAGACTACCCGAGTTGCTCTCGGATAGCCAAAATCTAAATTGATTAATCGCACATTATATGAAAAAAAGGAGACGTATGTAAGAGTATTATCGAAACTGCCTATCTCACAGATAGACAGTTCAGCAATCGGACCCATAACATCTACAAGATGATAAGTGGTTATCCAATCACTTGTGTTAGGTACATCTCCGGGTAACTTATAAAAACGCTACACTAGGAGATAACTCTTACACAAAGATTATATTATGATTTTTTCATTTCTCATAATAGCGTCTATTATGTCCAATCTTTCCACTTGTTCCACTATTGCATTAAGAATATCTGTTCTGCTAAATCTATTTTGCGGTCTTTTAAATAGTTCTTATGGATAGGTAACTCATCACAAATAACCTTACTTGTTTCCCCACGTTTCAAATAATCGAGCAATACATAATTAAGTGTATCGAGTTTAGGTTGGTGTTTATTAATCACATTGATAATACCCAACATCTTTGCATAATGACTATTAAACTTCTCTAATCGTATAACAGTTTGTTCTACCTTACTGCTATTTTTTCCCTCTGTTTTAGGCATGGTTGCCTCTATACCATATTGAGCAATTGAGTTGCTACTATAATCTGGACAGTGTGACGCAATCGCATTACACCACCAGCTATAATTATTTATTCCCTGTAAAATATCATCTCTACTATACACTTATATTGCCCTCCATATAAATTAGTATCTGGTACTAATTATAACATAAAAATAAAGATTAAGCCCATCGTAACAGGCTTAACCATTAAAAATATTGAATATAATCAATAAATATATACCAAATGTTATTGTGTTTATTAATATGCCCAATAAAAACAATAGTAATATTGGTTTAATTCCTTTTCCTGAAAAATAATTTGGAAACTTTATTTCGCTAATATAAAATAAGAGTATTGTTGCAATAAGTATCGGAAAGATTACAGACCAGTTCACTTATCTTCCCCCTAATCTTCATATTTACTCAATCTATGTTCTAGTAACCTTACTTGATATTCCTTACCTTCCATATTCCCCCTTAATTTGGCGTTCTCTATTGCAAAACCAAATGTTAATATCGTTAAAAATACACATATGATGATAAGCCAACTCATTCTGCTACCTCCAAATTAGGTTTATGTTGTAATACACGACCACCGCATTTTTTCGCATACTCTTTAGCTGTCTTTAAATCTTTATAATAAGTTGCCTTAAAGACATTTTCCGTAAAAAGAAAAAATGTAGAAGTAGGTAAAGTGCCACCTTTTTTAAAATACTCGTAAGCGTCATATCCTTTTTCTACTAAATAAATACCGTCGTTTACTTCAATTAAATATCCTTCCATATAACTCACTCCCGTTTTATTGTTAGATGTATTTTTCTTTTTTGTCTTTTGAGATTCTTTGTACACAGCTAAATGATTAGCATTCATTCCCTCTATATCCATTTTCAGTCGTCGATTATCCGAACGTAATTTAGATATATTCTTGTTAGTTTTTCTATACATACTCATCGTTATTAGCCAACATAAAGTCATAATTATAAATAGTATTGTCATTACCCACACTACTCACTCACCTCTGCTTTGATTAAATCGAATTGATCTGTTTCTAATGCAAAGTCATTAGGTGCGTCAATATCATCTTCGCTTTCTAAAATAGTGATGAGTAGAGAAGTGAGATACTTCCCTAACTCATACATAGCGATTAAGAATAAATCTTTAATTATGTGTTTAATCATTACTACGCACCTCACTTTTAAAATTAATATCTTTTACAGTGATACTATTATGATCTTCTAATAAATAATAATAACTAGATAAGAAATCTGCTATAACTATAGGATGCTTAACAGCCATTCCTTGTTGAGTATTAATTCCGGACAATTTTAAAAAATACACGTCGCTATAATTGATTACTGAACAATCACCGACAATCAAGGTGTCATCTTCTATTTCAAACTCAATGCCTTTGCTAATTAATTCTGAAGTTATTATTTTGAAATCACTCATTCCGTTCACTCCTTACCAAGTATTCTTTTAATCTCTGCTAATATGTCCTTACTCTTTAAGGTCTGCTTCTTTGATGAATGTGCCATTGATTGTCTTTCCTTTTCTTCCTTTAATTTCGTCATATGCATACTGTAAACACTCCTGTAACGTCATATCATGTTGTTGTGCCAATATGATTAAAGTAACGACTGTATCGCCTATACCGTCTTTTAATGCGTCCATTTGCCCGCGAGATAATGCTGCTGCAACTTCGCCTGCTTCTTCATAGAATTTAAGTGCTTGTCTATCTGAATTACCTTTGTGTAAATCTTTATCAATACTCCATTGTTGTACTTGTTCTACTAATTGATCTAAACTGCCAAAGTTTTCTGTTTTTGATTGTCCTAATGTGTTCATTTATTGTTCCTCCCAATATTTGATTAAAATATATGAACGTTCTCTATTATTTGCGTTCTCAAAATGGTTAACTGAATAACCTAGTACATGTAAGTTTGGATATATGGATAAGTAGCTTTCTAATTTTTCAGTAGCTAACTTATCGTCGTTATTCTCAAAATCTCTTAATTCTTTAACCTTCCACATCACTACCACGCTCCCTAATAATGTCCAAATATCGTTCGTAAACTTCAGCTGCACCATTAAAACCATGTTTTCTATTTGCATTAGCCGAAGTTTCGAACATTTCTTCTAACTTATCTAATATTTCTGCCTTCCTTTTAATCTCTGCCATATCGTCAATAAGCTCATCACGTTGTTTACGGAAACTGTCACGTTCATCTCTAAACTTCCACCAATCACTACGTGGATAGCTTTCATCCCAATCTAAATCATTGTTTTTAATGAATTCCAATACTTGTTCTTTAGTTACTTCTGCCATTCTTTACACACTCCCTATTACTTTTCTTCTTTCCATTAGGTACTCGCATTGTTACGTTCACATTCGACATACGAATAACAAATCCTTCTACGCCCATAGCCTTTAGTTCATGCTGTACTTCGGTAGGCGATTTACCTTTTGTTTGGTATTTGTACGTCTGTACTATGGTTTCATCTAACTTAAAAATATTACTCATGCGTTCAACTCCTCATATTCGTCTGCCCACATGAACGCTCTATATCCGATTGAGTGATAGTTTTGTCGTAAGTTGTTACAACATTCGCAAATCGTATTCCTGTTATATAGCGTCACTTGCTCGGCTTCTCTTGTGCTTTTAAATTCATCTAACAATTCGCCATGTTCTCCGATAAAAACAATGCCCCTGCGTTTACTTTTATGACCTGTAAGACGACCTAATTCTTCTCTAGAAGTCTTTTCTAAATTGTTTGCTCTGACATCGTATTTCAGTCCATTTTTAGCATGAATAACATCGTCTTTATCTAAGTTTCCATAGAACGCTTCATAAACAAGCCTATTAGCTCGATAGTGTTTCTTTTGATATTTGATAGATGGATAACCTTTTTGACTAAATACAAAATAGTAACGCCAACCTGTATTAGTTTTAGTTCTAAATCTAGCATGATCGCTTACATATAAACCTTTTAATCTAGTTTCACGCCATACTTCGTTTGGTATTTCTATTTGCTGGATAAGTTGGCGTTTCTCTTTAACAGATAAAGGTTCTCTAATGAAGTAGCACTCTAACTTTTGGTTATATGTTCTATTTTGAATATATCTTGTAAGTGATGATGGTATAATGCCTAATACTTTATGAGCGTATTCAGTTGAAATGCGGGTAAGCCGATTGAATAACGGCTCCCACATGTATACTGGCAATTTCTTTGCCATGCTTACCCCTCCAATACTTCGATAAATCTATTCGCATATTCTTTTAACTTTTGCTGATCCTGTAAGTCATTCTCTTTTCTACCTGTTCTAAGTGCATAACGTAATTGAGTGAACTTCATTGCACCTCTAAATTCTTCTTCGGTAAATTGTTGCTTACAAAATTCAATTAAGTCGATACCTTCATCGCTTGTATAATGATTAGGTTCTTTAACCATATCCACCTTACGAGTGAAAGGCTCTTTCACTCTGATAAAGTCATCGTTATCAGTTATCGTAAATGTACGTCCTGCTTGATTTTCCACTTCTGCTTTCCAAATTGTTTTTAATCTTTTTTCTTCTGCATACACACGATTAACGATAGCTGTCTGAAAAGCGCTAAACTTTTTATTAGCACATTGGAACTGCACTATGTCATTTTTGTTGAGTTCTACTATTCTCAAATTTTCCATTCGCCTATCCCCTTACCTTTGGAAATATGTCATTCTCTGCTAAGTATCTAAACCACTTACTACTCACTCTGTGCTTTTTAACTAACGCCTCTGATCGTTTCGCTCTTGCAATACGTTGCTCACGTCTTTTACGTTTTAACTCTCTTTCGAATGATGCTCTGATGTGCATAAGTTCGTTGTATTCTTTCTCGCTTAAAGCACCATATCTTTCCTTGTTGCTTAATCTTTGTTCTCTGTTAATTAATTCGTTATCATTAATCATCAATTATCCCCTCCGATTATATTTCTCCTAGTTCAATTTCAACGGGAACCTTGCCTTCACCATAGACAAGTTCCCAACCTCTTAATTTTTGCTTGTAGTATCTTCTACGAACTGTTCCATCTCCAACATCAAAATACTTATATACGTCACATAGTCGGTATTTCTGACCACCAATATTTACATTTGGAATATTTTTATATCTGTCGTACATACGATCACTTCCAATGCTCATAACGAAAATCTACATCTTTAATGTCGATATCGTCGAAAATTTCTTCTGGACTTTTCTTAGCTTTTTCAATCGTGTATTCCATTTCTTCATCTGTTTCTTTAGTTGCTGGTAATTCAATCGTGCCTCTGATAACTACTTCAGCTTTGATTGTTGCCATTACTCATCACCTACCAATTCGTCATCTTTCCAGATGAGTGTCAATGTCATGTCTTCATTAACTAAATATAAACATTTAGTGTTAAAGTAATTCGGTTTATGTTCCATAATGTTATTGATACTAGCAGATTTATGAATAACGGAAAAAATTGGTCCTGGAGTATGCGTATCATTATATATCTCTAATACAGTGTCTAGTTTTGTGTCCTCTGTAATCTCTTCTTCAATTTCTACTGTGAAAGTTTCATCTTTACCAATTGAATGCTCTACAGACACTGTTTGTACCATGTCAAAATACACAGAACCTCCGTCAATATTGCTATAAAATGCTTTTTCTTTAACTCCATTCTTCCAAGCCCACTCAATTAATTCTGGTAATGTCATTTCTACTTTTCGTTTAATCTTTACCATTACTCATCTTCTCCTTTTTACGCTTCCTGCGTGCTTTAATTAGTTCTTCATACGTTATCCACTCAAGCCCTGTATATTTAGGTGCTTTGCATATCCATGTAAGCTTGATTTTCGGATATTTATGTCTAAACATTTTCGCTTTCAACTTCGCTACTTCTGTTGGCATTCCTTTTACGTCTATTACTTCGACCAACACATCATCTTTGAATAGTGCAAAGTCTGCGATGTATTCTGTTTTACGTTGCTTATCTACTTTAGGTATTAATTCGTACTTAGGTTGCAATTCGATACGATCATATCCGTTACCTAAGTTACGTTCTAAATATTGGTAGTAGTCGCATTCGACTTTGCTATCGAACACGACACCTTTGTATTGGATTTTTTTAGCATTATATTTACTCACGTTGTCACTCCCATAGAAAATCATCTATTGTTGTTTGATGCTTTAGTTCTTCTCGTCTGAACAGTTTATGTTTACGTTTCATCTCAGCTAATTCTTCTTTTGTCACATACTGCTTAAAATATTTATCTGCCATTCCACCTAAGTTGGTTAAGTAGAAAGTGCCATCATCTCTAGGTAGCACTCTCAACATTTTCCAACCGTCACTTTCAAATAAGTCGTAGGCATTAGGTTGATTTTCGATAAGTCCCATCACTTTGCCTCCACTTCGTATCTTTTTCAATAATGTTTAGCACTTTCTCATAATCATCGAATGGCGATATCTTTTTCTCTTCCAGCAAGCGATTGATAGCCCGACCAACTTCAATCAGTAACGTTCCGATAAGTTGATCGTTTCTATAATCTTGTCGGTACATTTTTCCGAGTAGTTTTTTATATTCGATAACCGTCATGTCATAAACCTTTGTGTACGTTTATAGTATTCAAATTCGATGACACCTGTTTCTCCGTCTTTATTCTTTGCAATATTACATTCGACAATCGACTTACCAAGTTCATCTTCTTCATCTTGGTTGTAGTAATCTTCTCGGTATAAAAGCATGGCCAAACTTGCGTCAGCTTCGATGCCCCCTGCTTCTTTCATGTCAGACAACATAGGTCGTTTATCATTTCGACTTTCTACACCACGACTAAGTTGTGAAAGTAATACGATGATTGCACCAGTTTCGTTTGCTATGATTTTCAAATCACGACTTATTTTTTCAATACCGTTTCTACGGTCTAATTTGCTATCTGTTTGCATTAATTGAAGATAGTCGATGAATATGACCTGTTGCTTATCTTTGTTCTTCATGGCTTGCTTACGGACTTCCTGAGTGCTTACATTACTTTGTGAATTGACATCTATCTCAAGTTTTAATATTTCGCTTGCACCTTTGGTTAATTTTGTTAAATCGTCATAGGTTAAATCAGCTTTTTGCTTAATACGTTTTAATTCAATACCAGTAATGGTTGATAACATCCGTTCTAAAATAGCTACACCTGTTGTTTCTAAACTGAATAGCGATGTCTTATAGCCTTGTTTAGCGATATTAAGCATCATTTGAAGTGCAAATCCTGTTTTACCTACTGAAGGTCGTGCAGCGATTACAACTAACTGTGTAGGCTCTAAACCACCTATTTTGTAGTCCATTAGTGGATAGCCTGTCTTAATCACTTTCTTAGGTTCATCGCTATACAGTTCTTCTACAAACTCATCAACGATTTTCTTTGTACTTGTTTCATCTGTTGCGCTAATCATTGATACTTCATTTAAGTCAGCAAGCATTGTTTCAAATGACTTTATACTTTGTGTTTGGTTAAACTCGTTAATAACTTCATTCGCTTGTGATATCTGATAGGCTTCTAATAAGTTTTGTTGGTAACGTTCAAATATGCCATAGCCGATAAAATCTGAATTGTAGAGTTTTTGTATTGTGTCGAAGTCTAAGAAGTTTTTATTCTTCGATGTTTCTAGGAATATTTCTTGATGATCTACCTTACCGACTTCAAACACATATTCCATAAACGCTCTGAAATCGTCGTAATAGAACATATAAGGTCTAACACGTAGCTTTTCGATAAGTTCAGGTTTTTTGAGTAAACTTGCAATAATCGTACTTTCAATATCTCTACGTTCATTCATAGCTGTTCACCTCAAACTTTCTTAGCTGTTCTTTAAATTCATCGAGTAACTTTTTTCTTGCAGCTACATATTCAGGATCATTCTTCATTTTCCAATGATGTTCTTTCACATCTTCTGGCTCTTCTTCATATTCCAATTTCTTAGGTGCTTTTCTCATGATTTTAGGTAAGTTAGGTGGATATGAGTTGCCACTGTTAATGTAGTTTTTAACCGTTTTAAGCGTTGGTTCATAATCACCGTTTTCACTTAATACGTCTATCCATGTTTCTAATTTAGGAGTATCGAATTCCATATTATAAATACGTCTGACTTTATCTATAATTTCGAATGCTTGTTGTTTAGTCATACTCATTCGTTAACACCTAATTTCTCTTTCATTGCTGCAAATACATCTTCGGTCTCATTAGATCTCTTTTTCTTAGGTGTCACTTTAGCTAGTGCTTTCTCTTTAGTATCTACACCTTCGTTATTCCAGTTTCTTAATACTTTAATTAGGTAGTTAATACCTTTCTTGTTTTGTTTGCAGTAGTTAATAGCTATTGTTGTTATTTCTAGTTTGTTTCCTTTAATAAGATTGAGTTCATCTTCTAACTCCTGTACTTTTAAAGGACTTTGTATCATTTCTAATTTATTACTAACTAACTGAAAGATTTGTGACGTGTCACTGTCACTCTTACTATTGTTATTCTTATTATTGTTCTTCTTAATACTGTTATTCTTAGTACCTACATTTTGTCCGTGTACGTTTTGTCCGTGTACGTTTCGTACGCGTACGAATTGACCGTGTACGAAATGATGATTAATTGTATATATCGTTTTACTAAAACCGTTGTTTGTTCTTTCTCGTGTTTTACTAATGATGTTTTTATCTAAAAGTTCTTTACGGTGCTTATAGAAACGTTTTTCACTTATGTTCAATTCATGACATATTAGTCCGATACTAGGAAAAGCTGTATCTTTACCTCCAGCATAAGAAGATAAATAACTGTAAATTGCTTTTGCTTCAATGCTTAGTTCTTTATCTTTCAAAACTTCTTTATAGACAGTTCCATAACCACCAGTTATATCTATTAGTCTGTCGCTCATGAAGTCACTCCTTTCAGCATTTTGTTTAGTCGTTCATCCACATCCACCCAGCTGTCTGTTAAGTGGTACTTTTGATTGAATGTGTCCATTCCTATTTGGTGCTGTTCGTTGTGATGAGTTCTGCATAACGCTAATACTTGATTTCCAAAGTGGTTAATTTTCGTTCTATCTCTGCCACGTCCTACTGCAAATCTATGTGCTAAGTCAGAATGTGATTTGCCACAGATAACGCAGTTGCGATTAACCGTTGACCAATATAGAAATGCTTTGTCATTTTTAAGTAAATCGCTTGTTTTATAGTTAAGTGGGATATTGTTATGAAAGACCCAGTCAAGAATGACCTCTATTAATTGTCTAGCTTGTTCTCTTGAACAATTACTTAATGACAAACGTTTATCATAGCCATTTAGAAACGTTAAATAATCTTGGAACATTTCTCTCATATATTCTCTTGGTTGCCCCGTATAAGCCTCTATATCGTTACATAGAGCAAACACTTTTCGGCGCTGCTTATCAGTGATTAGGAATGGATCAATTGCTTTAACTTCACACTCAACTTCTAGTCCGTTGTCGAGTAATAACGATGTTTTATTGTCTATATCTACACCCTCAATGACAACGGTAGTTGTACCGTCATCTTGAGTAATGTAATTTTTAATAATTGGCATTTATATCAACTTCTCGACTTTGTATTTATTGCCATCTGTATCCGTTAACTTCGAACAGTTGTTTTTCAATCGGCCACTTACATATCCGTGATTGCGACCTAAAAACTTACTAGCTCTACTCATACTGATAAATTCATATTCAACACCTATTTGATTAATTAATTTCACTTTCATGTTTGTCGTCATAAGACCAGTTTCAAAAGCATGTTTGTTATTTTCTAAATGATTACACCATTCTAAATTCTCAACATTATTATTTTTAGGGTTACCATCAATATGATTAATACAATCTTTACCTTTGATAGTTGGAATAAAAGTAAGACCTACCAATCTATGAACTAAAAAATCTTTAGGCTTCCCGTTCTTCCAAAGTGTTACTCTTGCATCTCTACCGTTAGGTGTTTTGTCTTTTAAGTAACGTTGTTTCCAATGTCTCCATTTTTTATAGCGTTTTGACCAACTAACTTTATCTTTATGAGTTCTTACTCGTCCTTTGGTACTTATTTCGTAGATACCTTCATAACCAACCACATCTTTCCAAATTTCAGTCATTTAATCACATCCTAAAAAGGGAGATCATCCGAAATATCGTTGTCATCATTTGCAAACGGGTTATTGCCTGCTGGTGCTTGTCCTCGTTGTTTAGATTGATTGTTTTGTTGATTACTACCTTTGCTATCTAAGAATTCAATTCTGTTAGCGATCACTCGTACTACTGAATGATTGTGTCCTTCTTTATCTTGAAATCTATCTTGTTTCAAGTTGCCTTCAATTAAGATTTTGCTACCTTTACCACAATAGTTATTAAGTAGTTGTGCAGTTTTACCAAACGCTACAATGTCAAAGAATGAAGTATCATCTCTTTTGAATGGGTTATCTACTGCTACTGAGAAATTAGTCACTTGAGTTTGCCCTGCTTGTTTTAGTTCTAAGTCTTTAGTGATACGACCTGTTAAAATTGTTAAATTAGTCATTGCCATTCTCCTTATCCAACTGTTTTAGTCCTGCATCTAATTTTTGATGTGCTACTGCAATATCTTTTTTAGTAACTTTGTTAATGTTTTGAATACCTAACCAACGCATTGTTTTATCTAACGTTGCGTCTCTACCTTTTTCTTGTGATAGCGTTATAAACTGATTAATACGATCTTCTAATTCAGTAATATCGTTATCACTTGCGCTTGGCACTTCTTCGCCGTTGTAGATATATAAACCTAGTCCATGAAGTGCGGCAGCTTTCACAAAACAACGTTTCTGTGCTTTGTTAATATCAAATGTTGTTGCGCTACCTTTAGCTAACGACTTGTTTCTAAAGTCCAATACTGGTAACCATTCTGTCTCTGTATGACCTTTGACTGTAACTGATACTTGTACGAAGTATCCTTCTGGTGTAGACAGGTAGGGTACAAAATAATCATCTCTAGCTACATCAGGGTGTGGAAATTCGTGAGTTTTAATAGTGTATTCAGGATCAATCTTTTTTAATTCTTGATGAGCATATGACCAAGCTAGATAAGTAAGCCCGTTTTTCTTTTCTACATGGTCGTTTACATCTTTTTGGTTAAGTTGATTAAATAATGTCTGTTCAGTCATCAAGTTCTACCTCCTTATATTCAGTTGTTTCTGTTACTACTTTTTTGATTGCTGCATGTTGTGTCATGTCTATTGAAGTTTTATCTAACCCGTCAAACTCTCTCGCTCTACGTTTATCTCTTGTGTATTCTGTATCTTCGGGAGTATTAGGTCTGTTTCTGATATATAAGTCGTAAGGTGCATCTTTCAGCTTAATTAGGTAAGTGACTGTTTCTTTCACGTTCATGCACCTCCGTACATTCGACTATTGATTGTGCGTTCTTATCTGCTCTAGTGTTTGCTGATTGGTACATTGTTGACCAGTATCGGATATCTTTCATTAAGTCATCGATAATTTCATCTTTTAATGCTATTCGTTGTTTAAGTGTTCTATTTTCGATTGCAAGCATTGAAAGTTCGATTGCGTTCTTTTGATTTATATTTAGTTCTTGCACGGTTTATCCTCCCGTTGTATGATTGAGTTGAAATTCATTTTATTAGTGTTCGACTGTTTGCTATTTGCCGATAGCATTCAGTCTTTTATTTTGTAGTAATATTCGCTGAAGAATATGTGCGTTATCATTCCAGCTAGTATTCCTAAACCTAGTGCTTGTGCAATGAACACTCCACATATCATTAAAAACGTGAATAATACTAGCGTCATTGTTCCAGCAATTGATAATGATTTATCTTCGTTAGTCATCTTTTTATTCCTTTCTATGAATTTCTTCGAAATGTTCATCAATGAAATCATTCATCTTTCTAGCATTAATATGCCAACGGTTATAATCTTCATTTGGATAATGAACAATTCCTTTTTCTTTGAATATCTTCATGAATTTAGGTCGAAATAATAATTTCTTTTTAATTGTTTCGTCAGAAGATATTTTCATTTTTCGTTTTAATTCTTCTAAACTCCAAATTGGATCAAGTGAATTATTAACAAGTTCCTGATACTCTTCTTTCGTAATTACAACGTGTGTTTCAGGAATTGGTACTGTAACGTTGATTGTTTGAACCATAAGGCTTACTTCCTTTCGTGTATAATATGGTTATCCTTTAAAGAAAGGGGTGTTGGATATGGATAAAACTGAGTTCGAAACCAAATTTCGTGCGATTGAAAATGAAGTTGACAGTGAGATTGATTCTTTAGATTTCCAAGATAAGTTAAATAATCACATCGAAGAAAATTACTCTAGTTATTCTGAAGAAACAAAAGATGTTTTCTACCATTTACTTAATTCTCAATATCGTTCTGAACGGCTTTTGGAAGAGAGTTTAAAAACCTTCTTGTCTGTTGATACTGATTAGCTCGCGATTTAGATAAAGACACATCAATCGTTTTTGGTTTTAAATAGCTTTCGATTTTTGTAACCTTCCACGTCACAACTGCCATTGTGATGAGGAGGGTTGTTTTGTATAAAAATTTCATGGTTATTCCTCCTTAAATTTCAAATTGACTTACGTCAACGCCATATTTGATTGCCATACTTTTAATTACTGATATATAAATTTCAATTAATCTCGGATCATCATTTATTACATCCAACTTTGATAATTTATTGATTTGTGTTTTTGTAGCACCATTAGCTAGCATTTTTCCTTTTCTGTTTTGCATGCGAACTTTTAAGTTGCAGCGACCTTTTTCTTCAAGTGCTGTATATGCTTCTGATTTAATTTTCTTGTGCATATCTCCACCACCTAAATGTTGAGCAATGGCTGATAGTATTTTGTTTGTATCATTACGCCAGTTTTTCGTTTCTATACCTACGATATTTCTGATACCTGTTACTTCATTTTCGATACGTTGATTAAATGCTTGTTGTTCTTCTTGTATTTGTACGAACATCTTTATTGCTTCTAATTGACTTGTTGGTGTACTGATTTGTGCTTGTTGTTTAATGTGTTCGTCCATTTTGTGAAATGCATCTACATACATTGCTGTGAACAGTACACCTTTTGAACCTGTCATTTTGTTTGCTACCATGTCACAACCTTTTTTAGTAAGTAAGTAGTGTTTATAAGTTTGATTATTTCCACCAATATAAGTAGATTCTTCAAAATAATTAGCAGGGTCCAAATTTGGACTTTGCAAAATTACACTTTTATAATTTTCGATATCTCTTATTAAATGTTTATGTTCCTTATTAACCATTTCTGCTACTTCTCGACTGTCTATATAAAATTCATTATTTTGTTCTACTACTTGTAAATCTTGCACCTTTTAATTCCTCCTTCTTCTTTTCAACGCCCACATTCAACGTACAGTCTTGGCAATGACCTAATAATTTATTATGGCGTGGCTCATATCGTCGCTCACTCTCGCTCTTATACGCTCAATGTGAGCGTTGAAATCGTCATTTAATTAACTAATTACTTTTTCCTTACGTCTCAATTTTGAGACATTAGGGTTAAAAAAATAATCATCCATACTAATATCTAAAACATCACAAATAGCACTAGCTTCATCAATCGTGAAATTACTCTTATTTTTATTGATTTTCTGACTAAATCTCGCTGGTGTCATTCCAATCATATCAGCCACTTCTTTATGCGAATATTTACTTTCATCAATAAAATTTCTGAGTTTTTGATAACGCTTAGTATTCAATTTTCTCTCACCTCTTTCGTCTCATTTATGAGATTACACTAAGAACTATACACGCTTATTTTTTTAGTGTCAACAAATAAATTTCATTTTTGAGAAATAAATTTGTAAAATGCGTTGCATTTTTGGGAACAAACTTATATAATAAGTTTGTAAATTACAAATCAAGGAGAAAAAAACAATGACAAAATTTTCGGATAACCTTTCTAACCTTAGAAAAGCTAATAATTATTCTCTAAAAGAATTGAGTGACAGATTAAATTCAAAGTACAACGTTAAGTTCTCTAAAGCATCAATTGATAGATGGGAAAAAGGAACAACAAGTCCTTCTATGGAACATGCTAGTGCTTTGTCTGATTTCTTTGGAGTATCTTTAGATGAATTAAGCGGTCGTGAGGAATTAGTGGTTGAAGAAAAACCTAATCATTTAGCAGCACATCTTGATGGTGATTTAACAGATGCAGAATGGCAAGAAATTCTTGATTATGCTGAATACATAAGAAGTAAAAGAAAATAAAGGGTGTTTTATGTGGGGAAATATGAGGATATGTTAATTGAACATGACTATATTGAAGTCATTGAATGTGATAACTTACCTAAAAGGTTATCTGGTTTATGGCTTGGGGATATGATTTTAATTAATCGTAATCTGGCTATCACTTCCAAACTTGAAACACTTGCAGAGGAACTTGCTCATAACGAACTTACATATGGAAATATAGTTGATCAAAGTAATTTTAATCATAGAAAATTTGAAGGTTATGCACGTAAATTAGCCTACGAAAAGTTAGTCCCTCTCAAAGATATTGTAAAAGCATTTTTGCAAGGTATTCATAACTTATATGAACTTGCTAATTTTTTTGAAGTTACAGAGAGTTTTGTCCTACAAAGTATTGCGCATTATAAACAAAAATATGGTTATTCCACTCGATACGGTAAATACGTTATTCAGTTTGAGCCATTACGAGTGTTTGAATATAAAGATATATAGTAAAGGAGAAATGCATATGAAAAAGTTTTTAGCTTTAATCTTTAGCAGTGCTTTAATTCTAGGCGCTTGCGGTAATAATGACGATAATAATTCAGATGGTAAAAAATCTAATAATACTGAAACTAAATCAGTTAATGAAAATAAACCACAGTTCGCAAATAACACTCTAGTTATTGATCAAGCAGTATTAAAAATTGATGATACTTTTATTCTTAACGACAAAGATTCAGGAGATAAGTTATTAGCTTTCAAGTATCATGTTAAAAACAAATCAGATAGTGAAGATATAACTTCAATGAATGTATGGTTTGCTTGCTTTGAAGCAACTCAAGATAGCGATAATACTGTAAATAAATTAGATGTAGGTATTACTCCAACGACTGGTAAACTTGGAAAGTGGAATGAACATAGCACTGATACTATTAAAAAAGGTAAAACTGCAAAAGGTATCATGACTTATAAATTACAAAATGATGAAGATGTAGTTTTAAAAGCTACAAAAGGTGCCGATGGTAAAAAATTAGGTACTAAAACAATTAAGTTAGATGACTTAAAATCTGAAGATTATTCAGTAACAGAAGATTTAACAGATAGCAGTAATAATAACGATAAAGTTATAGATGATAATAAAGAACATAACGATAGCAAAAATCAAACAGTAGCAAAGTCGAATGATGAAAATGCTAATTCTACAAAAGAAACAACAAACAATAATGATACGAATAAAAACGATGATAATTCTAAGACGTTAAATGACAATGGACAAAAAGAAGTGGCCGTTTCTACTCAAAATACAGAAGAACCATCTAGCGTACCTGCACCAAATCAACCAAACAACAATACGTCTAACCAATCGCAACAAGCTGATAATGGACCTTCAAGACAACAATATGAAGAAGCACAAGCATTTACTAAAGATGTTAAAGAAAACCCAGATAATTACGGTGGTATTGGTGGTGGTCCAGCTTTAACATCAGATGCGGGAGAAAGTTATGATCAATACAAACAAAGAGTGCAAGAAACAGAATAAATTTTAGGGTAGTCCGCCTACCCTTATTATTTTTTTACTTTTTTTGAGGTGATTATATGAAAACACGTTGTTATGACGGTAAAAAATGGCAGTATGAATTTAAATACGAAGGTAAAAGGTATCGTAAAAAAGGGTTTAGAACAAAACGTGAAGCTGATGCTGCTGGACTAGAAAGAATGAGTGAATTAAAAAATGGCATTGACTATCAACCTAACTTAACATTGAATGAATATTTTAAAACGTGGTGTGAAACGTTCAAATTATCCACTGTAAGCCCTAGAACGTACAAGTCGTATGCTTCAGCTATAAAACATATAAGCGAACATAGTATCGGTAAAAAGCCTTTAAAAGACATTTCTAGGTATCACTATCAAAATTTTATAAATGATTTCTCTAAATCTCATTCTAAAGAATCAATCAGAAAATTAAACGGTTATATTAGAACGTCATTAGATGATGCAGTGTATGAAGGTTTAATAACTAAAAACCCTACATTCAAAGTGAATTATAGAGCAAGTAACCCAAATAAAAGTGAAGATAGTAAATTTATTAACCTAGAAGATTATGAGAAATTAAAACAATATCTAAAAACTAAAGATAATGCTTCTTCATTAGTTTTATATATTATGATTTGTACAGGTTGTCGTGTTAGTGGTGCATTAAATTTAAAAAGAGAGTATCTCAATCAAGTTAAAAATGAAATATATATAGATGAACACAAAACAGACTCATCTCCTAGATATGTTGAAGTAAGTAAAGACGATATGAAATTTATCATACAATCAGTTTCAAAGTTACCAGCAACGATTGACGGTAGTGTTTTTGGCAATTTAACTATCAATGCGGTTAATAAAAGATTAAAAGCATATTGTAATGATCTAGGAATAAAAGAGATAACTTCTCATGCGTTAAGACATACACATTGTTCTTATCTTTTAGCAAAAGGTGTTTCTATTTATTACATTTCAAAAAGATTAGGTCATAAAAATATTTCAGTTACAACGGATGTATATTCACATTTATTAGAAGAACAATATAAAGAAGAAAATCAAAAAGCAGTAGAAATAATCAACGCAATGTAGTTGGGGACTTGGGTCCCTGAAAAGTCCCTAAAAATTGATGGACTATGATATTCAATTAATAGGCAAAATAAAAAGAACGCCGTCATTACAGCGTTCTTGAAATAAAAATGTGCTTAATTAAAAGCTATTAGCGTCCTGGGAGGGATTCGAACCCCCGACCGATGGCTTAGAAGGCCATTGCTCTATCCAGCTGAGCTACCAGGACATTATTTTTTAACACAAGAATTATTATATCTAAAAAAATCTTATTTAGCAATAGCTTTAATAAAAAAAAAGTTTATATTTTCCACTAATTACGTATAATTGTTACCGTTCACTTACTTTCTTCATTTATATTTAGTCAAACTAACTACATTAAATATCTATCACTTATATTTAAAATTAAATAAGACTAGGACGCACGTCATCTTAGTCCTAGCCTCCTTTAATTATTAATTGATTTCAAATTCTATTGAGTGAATGACCTGATGATCTCTATTTCTAAAATTTAACGTAGCTTTTTTACTTTCATCCTCTATAAGTAATTCTGCATACGTTTCTTCTATGTTACTACGTGATTGCGAAATACTACCTGGATTTATAACATGCACGTCGCCTAATTTTTCATATTTAGCTACATGTGTGTGCCCATAAAAAGCAAGTTGGCAACCTAAAGAGTGTGCTTTTTCAGCTATACGCATACGTGTTTGATTCACACCATAAAGATGACCGTGAGTGTAAAATGCTTTAACATCATTCTTTTCAATGATTTCTTCATTTGGAAATTCAGGATAAAAGTCACAATTTCCTTTTACACGTTGATATAAGCTTAATTCGGTATCGTTATATTCAAATTCAGAATCTCCTAAATGTAAACATACATCAGCGTCTTTATGATAGTCATATAATTGATACAAAATTCCAGACTCTGTATGATTATCACTTACAATTAACCATTTAGACATTATTTTTCACGCTCCAAATATTCATTTAAAGCTTTAATTGCATTCCCACGATGACTCACATCGCTTTTTTCTTCTGTAGTTAATTCAGCCATTGTTTTTTTCTTTTCTGGAAGATAAAAAATAGGATCATACCCAAACCCGTTATCGCCTTCACGTTTTGTTGTAATTTCTCCTGAGACAGTTCCTTTGAACATACGTGTTGGTTCATTGGGAGCACTCATGCTAATGACGCATACAAACTGTGCTTTTCTATTTGTCTCGCCATCTAATTTTTGAAGTACTTTATCAATATTTGACTCATCATTTTTCTCGAGACCTGCATAACGTGCCGAATATACACCGGGCTCACCATTTAACGCATATACTTCTAAACCACTATCATCTGCTATTACTCTTTTATTGAGTGCTTTAGCTGCCGCTTCAGATTTTAATCGCGCATTTTCTTCAAAAGTTGTACCTGTTTCTTCAACATCAAAATCCTTTATAATTTCTGAAATGCCGATAACATTATCATTAGGAAAAATGGTTTTAAAATCATTTATTTTACCTTTATTATTAGAAGCTATAACAATATCTGACACTTAAATCTTCCTTTCTATTCTATTTTAATCTACTTTTATACGTTCAACTTCTACATCTAATTTTAACCATTGAGAAATGATATGTTTAATATGAACAGTATTACCTGTTGCAAAAAATCGATGTTTTGGATGTTGGGTATAGCTTGCATGTTCATTACTAAAAGTAAGCAAAGCACTTACTTCACGTGCAGTTTCCAGTCCAGAAGAAATAACTTTTTTATTTCCCCCAAAATAATCATTAATAGGTTTATATAATAACGGATAATGCGTACAGCCTAAAATAACAGTATCGGCATCTGTATTACGCCAATGTTTTAAAGTCTGATGTATGACAATACTAGTTATTGTAGGATCATCATAACGCATTTGTTCAACGAGTGGTACAAAACCTGGACATGCTACCCCATATACTTCGACATTTGGATTAATTCGTTTAATATGATGGCGGTAAGCTTCTGATTTAATCGTACCTTCAGTACCTAAAATCAAAACTTTTTGATTTTTTGTAGTCATAATAGCGGTCCTAGCACCGGGTTCAATAACTCCTATAACTGGAATTGGTAATAACTGTTGTAAATGTTCTAATGCCACTGCGGTTGCAGTGTTACAAGCAATGACTAACATTTTTATATCAAATTCCATTAGTTTATTAGCAAGTTGTGTTGTAAAGGCTTTAACTTCTTCTCCAAGTCTTGGACCATATGGACACCTTGCAATATCCCCTAAATAATATATTGTTTCATTAGGAAGTTGTCGCATGATTTCTTTAGCTACGGTTAGTCCTCCAACTCCAGAGTCTATGACGCCAATAGGTTTATTCATTTACATTCATCCTTATAATACATAATACTTTTATTTTACCATAGACAAACCTAATGATTCATTAATTGATATTATTAATCATTTTCATTTGGTTAAATGAACATTTATATTCATTGTGAACTATCCATTAAAAAAGCCAGCAAAGTTTTTACTTTGCTGGCAAATCAATCATATTTAATTAACTTGATGATCAGACCCAAAGAATGATTTGAACATATGGAAAGAAGTTTCACGGTTCATTGCTGCAATAGATGTTGTTAATGGAATACCTTTTGGACATGCGTTAACGCAGTTTTGTGAGTTACCACATTCTTGTAAACCACCCTCACCCATTAATGCATTTAAACGTTCATCTTTAGTCATGGCACCAGTTGGATGTAAATCAAATAAACGCACTTGTGAAATAGCCTGAGCACCAACAAATTTATTATTACGTGTCACATTGGGACATACTTCTAAACATACACCACATGTCATACATTTTGATAATTCATAGGCTGTTTGACGTTTCTTTTCTGGAATACGTGGACCTGGTCCTAAATCGTAAGTACCATCGATTGGAATCCAAGCTTTCATACGTTTTAAGTTATCAAACATTCTTGTACGATCAACTTGTAAATCACGAATAACCGGGAATGTACTCATAGGCTCTAAACGAATTGGTTGTTCTAATTGGTCGACAATAGCTGAGCATGCTTGACGAGCACGACCATTGATTACCATAGAACATGCCCCACATACTTCTTCTAAGCAGTTCATATCCCATACTACTGGCTTTGTTTTTTCACCTTTACTATTAACAGGGTTACGTCTGATTTCCATTAAACAAGCGATAACATTTAAATTCTCTTTATAAGGAATTTCAAATGTCTCTTCATAAGCTTTTGCTTCTTGATTATCTTGACGTTTAACAATTAATTTAATTGTTTTTTGCGTATTTTTTTCTTCTTTTTGTGTTGCATCTTGATTATGTTGTTTATCTGTATGACGTAATTCTTCTGGAGTTTCTTTTACTGATTGATTGTTAGCCATCATTTTTTACCTCCTTTAGATTTACTTGTATAGTCACGTTTACGTGGTGGAATTAAACTAATATCTACAGGCTCATAAGTGAATTTAGGCGCTTCATGTTTACCTTGATATTCAGCTAAAGTTGTTTTTAACCATTCATCGTCATTACGTTCTGGAAATTCTGGTTTATAGTGTGCTCCACGAGATTCATTTCGGTTATACGCCCCAATTGTTATTACACGTGCTAGCTGCAACATGTTCCATAATTGACGTGTAAAGAATACAGCTTGGTTACTCCAAGTTTGTGTATCTTCCATATCAATATTTTGATAACGTTCCATTAACTCAACAATTTTTTTATCTGTTTCTAATAATTTATCATTTTCACGTACTACTGTAACGTTAGCTGTCATTATTTCACCTAACTCGCGATGAAGTTTATAAGCATTTTCAGTACCACGCATATTAAGTAATTCATCGAAGCGTTTTTGTTCTTCATCTACGCGTTTTTGATAAATACTGTCATCTAACTCAGTATATGATGTTTCAATATTTTCAACGTATTTAATTGCATTTGGACCTGCCACAGTACCACCGTATATCGCTGATAATAATGAGTTAGCGCCTAAACGGTTACCACCATGTTGAGAGAAATCACATTCTCCTGCAGCAAATAAACCTTTAATTGTTGTCATTTGATCATAATCTACATATAAACCGCCCATTGAATAATGTACTGCTGGGAAGATTTTCATAGGTACTTTACGTGGATCATCGCCAGTGAATTTTTCATAAATCTCGATAATACCACCTAATTTAACATCTAATTCATGTGGATCTTTATGAGACAAATCAAGATACACCATGTTTTCACCATTAATACCTAGTTTTTGGTTGATACATACATCAAAGATTTCACGTGTTGCGATATCACGTGGTACTAAGTTACCATAATCAGGATACTTTTCTTCTAAGAAGTACCATGGTTTACCATCTTTATAGGTCCAAATTCGACCACCTTCACCACGTGCAGATTCACTCATTAAACGTAGTTTATCATCACCAGGAATTGCCGTAGGGTGTATTTGAATAAATTCACCATTTGCATATTTAGCGCCTTGTTGATATACGATAGATGCGGCTGATCCAGTATTAATCATTGAATTTGTTGTTTTACCAAAAATAATGCCAGGACCACCTGTAGCCATAATCACAGCATCAGAAGCGAAAGATTTAATTTCAGAAGTAGTTAAATTTTGAGCAACAATACCTCTTGCTGCATCTTCATCATCTTTAACTAATCCTAAAAATTCCCATCCCTCATATTTAGTAACCAAACCATCAACTTCAAAAGAACGAACTTGTTCATCTAGAGCGTAAAGTAATTGTTGCCCTGTTGTTGCCCCAGCATATGCAGTTCTATGATGAAGCGTACCTCCGAAACGTCTAAAGTCCAATAATCCTTCATTTGTTCTATTAAACATAACGCCCATACGGTCTAATAAATGGATAATTTTTGGTGCAGCTTCTGTCATTGCCTTGACTGGTGGTTGGTTTGCTAAGAAATCCCCACCATATACTGTATCGTCAAAATGAATCCATGGTGAATCTCCTTCACCTTTAGTATTTACCGCACCATTGATACCACCTTGGGCACATACAGAGTGCGAACGTTTAACAGGTACAATTGAGAATAAATCCACATGTGCACCTTGTTCTGCAGCTTTAATTGTTGACATTAGCCCCGCAAGGCCACCTCCGACAACAATAATTTTTTTCTCTGCCATAGAATTGTCACTCCCCTAAAATATATCTGAAACTAAACTATTTATTACTTTTATAACTTTTCTTTAATTACTCTCAAATTTTATGCAAAAGCTAAAATTGCAGTCACACCTATGTAAGAAAGAATTAAGAAAATAATTAATGAAACCCATGTGAAAATACGTTGTGATTTTTTAGATTGTAAAAATCCCCATGTTACTAAGAATGACCAAATACCATTAGAAAAATGGAAAATTACGGCAATGATACAAATAATGTACACAATAACCCAAATTGGATTTTGTAACGTTTGATGCATCATGTCATAACTGATTTCTTTGCCAAAGAAAAGTTTTTGTAAACGTGTTTGCCATAAATGTACAAAGATAAATATAAAAGCAATAATACCTGTTAATCTTTGTAACGCAAACATCCAGTTTCTAAATAATGAGTAATGGCCGATATTTTCTTTAGCAGTAAAAGCAATATGAATACCATATAATCCATGATATAAAATTGGAATGTAAATCAAAATAAGTTCAGTTGCCAATAAAAATGGTAGAGATTCCATAAAGCCTGCAGCTTTATTAAAAGCCTCAGCTCCTTGAGTCGCTTGGTGGTTAACCATTAAATGAACAATTAAAAATGCACCAATCGGAACAATCCCTAGTAATGAATGAAGACGTCTAAGATAGAATTCATTTTTAGACTTAGCCAAAAAGAGTCCCCCCTGTTATAAAACATATAATTTAAATAGCTTCTTTTTAAGATAGTAGTATATAAGTATTTACTATTTTATTTAGTACTCGTATGTATAAAAAACCACTATAATTATAATAAGTATAAATCTTCTGAATATCTAATAGGTCAGACAGTAACTTATTATTAGATTGAGTGTTAATACTTTTTATAACAACAAGTATGTCTTAAAAAAGTAAATACAACTAAAATCAAAACGAATAAATGAGATATGCAAGTATTACATTATAAGCATACAACTACTATCAAATGATAATATTTCTCATTTAGAAAACGCTTCCATACTTTCTTAAAAAAAGAAGCTGTTTGTTAACTTTATTGTAACATTCTTTCTATATTTATGGGGTATGAATTTCAAACTCATACCCCTTTTTTTGTAGTTAATCTTCTTTTAAAGCTGATTGTAGATTTTCAGCTACTTTTTTGGGTAATCCTGCAGCTTTTAAATCTTCTATATTAGCTTCTTTCATTTTTTTTATAGAGCCAAATGTTCTTAATAATTTTGTTTTTCGTTTACTTCCTATACCATCTACTGTATCAAGAACAGATTGTAATCCTGTTTTTTGTCGTGTTTGACGATGGAATGTTATCGCAAAACGATGCACTTCATCTTGGATTCTATGGAGTAAATAAAAGGCTTGACTATTTTTCTTTAGTGGTACAACTTCAGCATTTGAACCATATAATAATTCAGATGTTTGGTGTTTATCATTTTTCCTTAACCCAGCAACAGGAATATCTAAACCTAGTTCATTTTCTAGTACGTCTATGGTACCAGACATATGTCCTTTACCGCCATCAACAATAATAAGATCTGGTAATGGAAGTCCTTCATTAAGTACACGCGTATAACGACGGCGTACAACTTCTCTCATTGACTTATAATCGTCAGGTCCTTTCACAGTCTTAATCTTGTATTTACGATACCCTTTTTTATCCGGTTTACCATCCACAAACGTTACCATTGCTGAAACTGGATCAACACCTTGAATATTTGAATTATCAAATGCTTCGATTCTTATTGGCGTTTGAATTCCCATTCTTTCACCTAGTTCTTCAATAGCCTTTACCGTTCTAGATTCATCTTTAGCGATTAATTGGAATTTATTTTCTAGTGCAACTTCAGCATTATGATTAGCTAAATCAATCATTTCTTTTTTTGTTCCACGCGCAGGTTGGACAATTTTTGTATCAACTACAGAATGAATAATGTTTTTATCTAAGTTTTTTGGTACGTGTACTTCTTTAGGTAAAATATGTTGGTTTAAGCTGTAGAATTGCCCAATAAACGTATAAAATTCTTCTTCTTCTGTTTGTTGTAGAGGAATCATTGTTGCATCACGTTGAATCATGTTTCCTTGTCTAATAAAGAACACTTGAATACACATCCAACCTTTAGAAACGCTATATCCAAAAACATCTCTAATCGTATTATCTGAAGACATAATCTTTTGTTTTTTAGTTAAATTATGAATATGTTGAATTAAATCTCTATATTCTTTAGCACGTTCAAAATCTAATTTTTCACTAGCATCTAGCATACGTGTTTCGAGATTATGAAGAATTGTTTTATCTTCTCCATTTAAAAAATCAGTAATTTCACGCGTCATTTGTGCATATTTTTGTTGATCTACATCATACACACATGGTCCCATACACTGACCAATATGATAATATAGACATAATTTATCTGGCATATTGTCACATTTTCTAAAAGGATAAATACGGTCTAATAATTTTTTAGTTTCCTGTGCTGAATACGCATTAGGATAAGGTCCGAAATATTTTCCTGTACCTTTTTTTACTGTACGAGTCACAAGTAAACGAGGATGTTTTTCTTTAGTAATTTTAATAAAAGGATAACTTTTATCATCTTTTAATAAAATATTATAGCGAGGTTGATATTGCTTAATCAAATTTAACTCAAGTAATAATGACTCTGTTTCACTTGAAGTTACAATAAATTCAAAGTTACGAATTTCACTAACAAGACGTGTCGTTTTTGCATCATGTGCCCCAGTAAAATAAGAGCGCAATCGATTTCTTAAACGTTTTGCTTTACCTACATAAATAATTTGATCGTTTCGATCTTTCATTAAATAACATCCTGGTTCAAATGGGACGACACTTAATTTATCTCTAATGTTGTCTTGGTAGTCGGCCATCCGTCTCCTCCCTCCTATTATTTTGAAGTCCACATAAAAAAGACGGAGCGATTACATTAAATGTAATGCCCCATTCTTTTATAATTGTACTTAATATTATAGATGTTTATCTAAAACTTCTGCTAAGTTTTCTTTAGGTTGGAAACCTACTATTTTATCTACTGCTTCTCCATCTTTAAATACGATTAAAGTTGGAATACTCATTACTTCAAATTTAGCAGCTGTAGATGGGTTTTCATCTACATCTAATTTTAAGATATCTGCTTTACCATCATAGTCTCCAGCTAATTCTTCTAATACAGGCGCGATCATTTTACAAGGGCCACACCAAGTTGCCCAAAAATCTACTAATTTAACACCTGATTGAATGTTTTCATCAAAATTTGAATCTGTAACTTTTACGATTGCCATAATTGCCAATCCTCCTTAAATATTGAATGATGAGCAAATTATAACAGACTTTCTATATATCTGCATTGCTCTTGCTCATCTTTATCACTGTTTATATTCTTGTCATACATTTTTATCAAAATTAAATGCTTGCTTTATTGTACGTCAAATTCTAAAAAAATCAACATTAAAGTTTTATATTATTTAAGTTCTACTACTGTAACACCAAATCCACCTTCACTTGGCATTCCACCACGAAATGATTTAACACTTTTATGTTTTTTGAGATGACTTTGAACTGCTTTTTGAAGCGCACCTGTTCCTTTACCATGAATAATATAAACTTGTTCATAGTTACTTAACACAGCTTGGTCAATATATTGATCTAAAGCTCCAACCGCTTCTTCATAGCGATACCCTCTTAAGTCTAATTCTGTTTTAATAGTTTGACGATTTTGGCGTGTCACCATTTTAGTTGGTTTTTCTTTTTTCTTTTTCGTTTTTTCTAAATCTTCAATAGGTAATTTCATTTTGATAATACCCATTTGTACTATAGCTTCATTTTCTCCGTTTAATTCTAATACTTCACCTTTTTGTCCATAAGATAATACTTTTACTTCATCGCCAGTACGAATATCATCCCATTTTTGTTTTTTTACATTTTGTTTTAAAGATTTAGCTTCATATTGATCTTCTAACTGTTTTTTCTTATCAATAAGTTCATGCTCTTTAACATCGGCACCTTTTTTGTCTCGCATGTCTCTTAAATCTTTTAGAATGTCATCTGCCTCTTTAGTAGCCGATTTAATACGTTGGTTTGCTTTATCTTTAGCTTCATCCATTAATTTTTGTTCATAATTTTTATATTGTTGATATTGATGTTCTAGGTCATCATGCGTTGTTCTTGCTTCTCTTAATAATTTTTCAAGCTCAATACGTTGTTCATCCACACGCTTAGAATTTTTTTCTAGAGATGCTATCATTGAATTAATTTCTTGTTCATCTGTACCAATCATTGTTTTTGCTTTATTAATGATGTTCAATCCTAAACCTAATTTTTTAGAAATATCAAAAGCATTTGAACGTCCAGGGACTCCCATTAATAATTTATAAGTTGGACTTAAAGTCTTCACATCAAACTCAACGCTTGCATTCATAACGCCTTCCCGATTATAACTATATGCTTTAAGCTCTGGATAATGCGTAGTTGCCATTACTAGTGAACCAATCTCTCTTACATAATCGAGAATACTCATGGCTAACGCAGCCCCTTCACTTGGATCGGTTCCAGCGCCTAATTCATCAAATAAAACAAGACTATTTTTGTCAGTTTCTTCTAAAATTTCTACAATATTTTTCATATGTGATGAAAACGTAGATAGTGATTGTTCAATCGATTGTTCATCACCTATATCACAATATACGTTTTCAAAGACACTTAATTGACTACCATCTAATGTAGGAATAAGTAAACCAGATTGAGCCATCACAATGATAAGTCCTAAAGTTTTTAACGTGACTGTTTTACCACCTGTGTTAGGTCCAGTAATAATAACCGTTTCAATATCATCAATAAATTCAATTGTATTTGGTACGACTGTGTCTTTATTCAATAAAGGATGATAAGCATTAGGTAAGTATACTGTTCTTTCCTTATAAAAAGTAGGTTTAGTGCCTTTAATTGTTCGTGCATAACGCGCTTTAGCTGTTAAGAAATCAATTTGTCCCATTACTGACTCCGCTACTAAACAATTATCAGCATCAAAAGCTACTAAACCTGTCAATTCTGTTAATATACGTTCACGTTCTACTGCCTCATCATTTCGTAATCGACTAATTTGGTTATTCATTTCAACAATTGAGGATGGTTCAATATAAAGCGTTTGTCCAGAAGCTGATTGATCATGCACAATCCCTTTAAAATCTTGACGATACTCTGCTTTTACAGGTATGACATTGCGATCATTTCGCACTGTAATAATGGCATCTGAAAGTTTCTTTTGATTTCCTTGACTTTTTACAATACGATCTAAATTTTGTCTAATACGTTGAGTTGTACTTGATATTTTGCTCCGAATACTTTGCAATTCATAACTTGCATTATCATATAAGTCATAGGTATCACATTTTTCATTTATTTCTTGGTATAAATCAACGAGTACGGGTAGTTGATTCATTCTTTCATTTAAAATGGGATACTTTACAACCCCTTCATCTTCTTCAAGCAATTGATTATAAAATGTTTTAAATTGATTTTGAACTTGTATCAAGCGCTTAATTATATTTAATTCAGTTACATTAAGCACGCCACCAATTTTAGCACGATGAATTAACGGCGATACTTTTGATAAACCACTTAAGCTAGGTAAACGATGCTTATTATAAATTTGTGATATTTCATCTGTCTCATTCATTTGAAACTCTACAGTTTCAAAATCAGTTGCTGGAGACATTTTAGACACTTTTTCACGCCCTAAATCACTTATAGTTTCAGAAGCTACAAATGATTTAATCTTATCAAATTCTAAGACGTCTAATGTTTTTTGTCTCATACAATCCCTCTATTTCTGTAATTTAGTATTATTATTAATAAAATCTTTAAAAGCATCACGAGTCATTGTATTAATCACTCTGTCTTTGTTTACAAATCCTTTTTGCGCAGTAGCTACACCATATTTCATAAAATCAAGATGATCCACATGATGTGCGTCTGTATTAATTGTTAATTTAACACTTGGATATTTTTTAACGGTGGCAGCATTTAAATCTAATCGTTTTGGGTTAGCATTAATTTCCATCACCGTCTGTGTTTCTTCAGCAAGTTGCATCAGCTGTTCTATATTAGGTTGATACCCTTCACGTCGCTCAATTATACGACCAGTTGGATGTGCAATATGTCTAACATAAGGATTACGACATGCATGTTCTAGGCGTTTCATAATTTCTTTTTCAGATTGATTGAAACTTTGATGAATAGCTGCAATAACATAGTCAAGTTGCGCTAATATATCATCGTCATAATCTAATGATCCATCGGGTAAAATATCCATTTCTGTGCCTGAGTAGATATCTATTTCTGTATATTCTTCATTCAATTTTTTTATTTCTTCATTTTGACGTAATAGTCGTTCAATTTGTAAACCATGAGCCACTTTTAAACTTTTTGAATGATCCGTAATAATCATGTATTCATAGCCTTTTTTAATATTTGCTTCAATCATCTCACGTATAGAGAAAGCCCCATCACTATAGGTTGTATGCATATGGAGATCACCTTTAATATTCTCTAACGTAATGATTGAATTTAAATCACGATCAAATTCACTACCATCTTCTCGCATTGCTGGAGCAACCCAATTTCTTCCAAAATGTTGATAAATCTCAGCTTCACTTTGGAATTGTAGTAATGTTCCATCTTGTTGTTCAATACCATACTCACTTACTTTTTCATTTTGTGCTTTAGCGAGTTGTCTAATTCGAATGTTATGTTCTTTGGAGCCTGTAAAATGCTGTAATGTGTGATAGAATGCTTCTGGTTCAATGAGTCTAAAGTCTACACCGATTGTTTCATCATCATATACCAATTCAAGTGACACTTTTGTTTCTCCTACTGCAACCTCTTTTACTTTATTTGGAATATTTAAAAGTTGTTGTTGCACATGAAGAGGGTCTCGTGTACTAATAATATAGTCTAAATCTTTACTTACCTCTTTATAACGACGGAAACTACCTGCTTCGGAATAACGTTCAACTTCTTCTAATTGTTCTAAATAAGCCATAATATCTTTATTTAAATTTCGCATCAGATCAATAGGGTAATACTCTTTTTTAGCTCCTAGTGCTTTTACTGCTTCAAGTATGTTTTGTTCAGTTTTTTTAGCAAATCCACTTAATTCACTAACTTTTCCCTTTTCACAAGCATCTTGAAGACTCTCTTTATCTGTAATATTTAATTCTTTATATAGCTTTGCAATTTTTTTACTACCTAAGCCTTGAATTTTCATTAAAGGAAGTAATCCTTCAGGAACTAAACGTTGTAATTCTTTTAAAGTTGATGAAGTGCCTGTTGTTCGATATTCATTAATGACCTCACCTACACCTTTTCCAATTCCTTTTAATTCTGTAACGTCTTTTATTTCGTCAAGTGTTCGTTCATCAATCTCTAGACTTTGTGCTGCTTTTCGATAAGCAGAAACTTTAAAAGTATTTTCCCCGTTTAGCTCCATATATATAGCGATTTTTTCTAATAGTTGAATTACATCTTTTTTAGTCATTACATTCACTCCATAAAAAGAGACCAGGAGGTTTATATCCATCACCTAGTCCTGACCTTTTATCTTTTTTATTTATAAATTTAATATATAAGATGATAAAAACGGCATCTTAAATAAAATAATATGGCTCAAATAACCATGCTTCAAATTTTCTTGAATCCATTCATTAGGATATAAAGATACTAAATATAAAACAAGTTGCAGTACAATCATACTTGCAATAATACCCAATAAGCTTCCAAATACTCGACTTGCAAAATGAATATTATGATATGACACTATATTATCAAAAGTTACAATAATAAGATATAAAAGCAACTTACTTAAAAACGCAATACATAAAAACGCCACAATAGTATCAAAGCGTTGTTGTACATCATGATATTGAAATGCAAAGTGTGTATCGAAAGCAACTGTTTTAGGAAAAGGAACAAAAACAATCATTTGCTTTGTTATGTCTCGGTAATACCGATACGCAATGAACAATGAGACAAGTGTAGATGACAAATGAAGACTATTCAACCAAAGGCCTCTTCTAAAACCAATCACCATATAAATCAAAATCATAAGTATAAGTACTAAATCTACAATCATTTATCTATCCTGTTGTTTTAATTCATAAATAATTTGTTTTAATGTTTCATTTTCTTCTTCCAATTTCACCTTTTCGTCCATGATATTCACTGCAGTTAAAATTGCTTTTCTTGTTGTATCTAGTCCTGCTGATTTACGTCCTAATATTTTTAACTTTTCATCCACTAAATGTGCTACATAACGTATATGCTCAGGATCATCGTCACCGATAATCGTAAAATTTTGATCATTAATCGATACATTAATACGATTTTTAAATTCTCCCATTGTATTAACTCCTGACTTTTGATAATATTTTAAATTTCTTTGACTAATGTATTATTGAGTGAATAAGTAGATTATTATTATTATACATGAGCATCTCTTATTTGTAATTATAGATTTAAAGTACTATTTATTTATGCCATTAATTCTACGTCCTTATCTTTATTATGTTAAAGTGTATCTATTAGTATTTGAAAAGAGAGGTTTAAATAATTTATGGGAAATATAGTACATAAATTAACTAATCAAGATATTGAGCAACTTATGAAACAACTTAACTTTAATATATCCAACTTACCTAATGGAATGAAAGCAAGAACTAAATATAATGACACTGTAATTAGTATTTATAATTCAGGGAAAGTAATGTTTCAAGGAAAACATGCTGAACACGTAGCGCGTCAATTTTGTACTACTGAGTCTGTAACTAATGTCCAAAATCCAAAGACAGATATTACTCATAGTATAATATATAATGATTATAACTGTATAGGAAGTGATGAAGCAGGTAGCGGCGATTATTTTGGACCATTAACTGTTTGTGCTGCTTATGTATCCAAAGAGCATATACACATTTTAAAAACGCTAGGCGTAGATGATTCGAAAAAATTAACAGATCCTAAAATTATTGAACTTGCAGAACAACTTATTACCTTTATTCCTCATTCATTACTCACATTAAATAATACTAAGTATAATGAAAGACAAGAATTGGGTTGGTCTCAAGTAAAAATGAAAGCCGTCCTTCATAATGAAGCGATAAAAAATGTAACTAAAAAGATAGATACTGAAGTATTAGATTACATTGTCATTGACCAATTCGCAGAACGTAACGTTTATAAACGTTATGCTCTAAGCGACTTACCTTTTCCAAATAAAACAAAATTTGAAACAAAAGGGGAATCTAAATCACTTGCTATTGCAGCAGCAAGTATCATTTCTCGTTATGCTTTTGTTAAACACATGGATTCCATATCAAAAATGATGCATTCTGATATTCCAAAAGGAGCTAATCCTAAAGTAGATTTAATCGCTGCTCAAATAATTGAAAAATATAATATTAGTAAGTTAGACTCTATTTCAAAGAAACATTTTAAAAATCGCGATAAAGCTTTGACATTAGTTAATAAAAAGTATAAATAAAGAAGAGTCTGGGACATAAAGTTTCTGAATAAGTGAAAAAAGACAATTTCTATTGAAATAATATAGAAATTGTCTTTTTTATAATTTTTTTGATTGTTTTCAGCTCGTCGAGCTGCTACTTTTCTTATATTAAGTGCCATTAATACAAATCCTAGTTCTCTTTTGGCTTTATT